>NZ_LOVS01000199.1:0-46932 GCF_001523835.1 Burkholderia sp. ABCPW 14
CACGCGAAGGCTGCTCGGCGCGTGCCGGCCAGCTTCGTTCCGGGCTGATAGGTTGGCGTCGTGGCGCATTCAGCTTCCTGTCAAACGACCAAGCACACTCGATTCGCGTTTGTGCAGAGCATCCCTAGGATTCATCCATTAACAAGACATTTAAAGTCTCGTCAAATCATCTATGCGCGAGGTCAATCGTTTCTCCGAGATGGCGGTGTTCGTTCAGGTGATCGAGTCGTGCGGATTCTCTGCGGCGGGACGACGGCTCGACATGACGCCGTCGGCGATCAGCAAATTCATTCAACGGCTCGAGACGCGGCTCGGCGTGCGCCTGCTGAACCGCACGACGCGCAAGCTGCAGCTCACGCCGGAAGGCGCCGCGTTCTACGAACGTTGCGTGCGCATCCTCGAGGACATCGCCGACGCCGAGCGCGAAGCGACGCGTGGCACGAGTCCGCAGGGGCGCGTGCGAATCAATTCGCACGTGCCGTTCGGCAAGCGCCATCTGATGCCGCTTCTGCCCGAGTTCCAGCGCCGCTATCCGGAGATCAGGCTCGACATCGTGCTATCGGATACGGTCGTCGATCTGCTCGACGACCGCAGCGACATCGCGATCCGCTCGGGCGCGCTCGACGATTCGCGGCTCGTGATGCGCAGGCTCGGCGGCAGCCGGATGGTCGTCGTCGGCTCGCCCGCGTACTTCGCGTGCAGGGGCGTGCCGGAGACGCCGGACGATCTCGATCGCCACCATTGCATCGGCCTCAGCAGCAACACGAAGGCATGGCCGTTCGTCGTGGCGGAAGGCCAGCGTCTGCGGCCGTCGGGCGGCAACCTGCTGCTCGGCGACGGCGAGAGCATCCGCGAGGCGGCCGTCTCCGGTCTCGGGCTCGCGCGGCTCGCGCGCTGTCACGTCGCGGAGGACATCGATGCGGAGCGCCTCGTGCCGGTGCTCGAAGCGTTCAATCCGGGCGACGAGGAAGAGATCAGCGCCGTGTTCGTCGGGCCGAGCGAACATCTGCCGGCGCGCGTGCGCGTGCTGCTCGATTTCCTGAAAGAGCGGATTCGCATCGGATCGCGCGTGATCGACGATCGGGACGAGGCACCGGCGACCGGCACGCGCGCCACCGTCACACGGCTGCGCTGAGCGCGCCGCGGTCGACGCGCCTCTCGGCGTCCGTCGTCCCCCCGCTAGCGCGCGTTCTTACGGCAGCGTTTCGATGCGGAGCATAGGGGCGAACGCTCGTCGAGCGCCGCCGTGCCAGTTCGCCGCGTCACGCATTCGGCGCATCACGCCGGCGGGCGAGATATCGAGATGCAAGAAGCATGGGCGATCCGTTTCGACAATCGCCGGCGCCGCCTCGGATGGCACGCCTCGAATGCGCGGATTTATTTTTATTCGAATGCGCTTTAAATCGATTCGACCAGGCGACAATAAACCGATCGATCCAGATTAATCGATTCCGCGCAACCGGATCGAATACGGATGATATCGAATGACGGATTCGGAAATATCCGATTTCGGCAAATGCCGCGGCGTGTTCGAATGCCGCGGCCGCACATTGCTTATTGCTTGCCGCTTATTTCACGGTGAACTGGTAGCTGCCCTGCGTGCGATGGCCGTCGGTCGCGACCGCAACCCACTTGACCGTATACGCGCCCGCCTGCAGCGGCTTGAGCGCGACCGACATGCGCTTGCGATCGGATGCGTCGACGACCGCCTTCTCGGCCGCGGCCGGCGCGCCCGCCGCGTCGACGACGACGATCGAGCTGAACGCCGGCTCGAGCGTTTCGGTGAAGCCGATCGACACGGCCTGCGGCGCGGCGACCGCGGCGTTCGCGGGCGGATCGGTCTTTTCGGGTTTCGCGTGCGCGAACGCGACGCTCGACAGCGTGAGCGCGAGCGCGGCGGCGAGGCCGCGCCGCGCGACGGAAGTCATCGTAGTCGTAGTTGTCATCGGGTACCTTCGTTCGAACGGGGAGTTGCGGTCGCGCCGAGCGCGGCCGCTCGGCCCCGAGCTTACCAGTCCCGGCGTGCGCTTGCGCTCGAGCGCGCCGCGACCGTTTGCCCGATCCGCGTTTGATACGCTTGCTACAATGCGCGCGCTATGGATCTCGAAAGCATTCTGTTTACACAAGGCTTCGGGTCGCGCCGCCAGTGCCGCGCGCTCGTCGAAGCAGGACGCGTCGCCGTCGGCGGCGCGACGTGCACCGACGCGCATGCGTCGTTCGACACCGCCCATCTCGCGTTCGAAGTCGACGGCGTCGCGTGGCCGTACCACGCTCGCGCGTACGTCGTGCTCAACAAGCCGGCGGGCTACGAGTGCTCGCGCGAGCCGCAGCATCATTCGAGCGTCTTCAGCCTGCTGCCGCCGCAGTTCGCCGAGCGTGGCGTCCAGTGCGTCGGCCGCCTCGACCAGGACACGACGGGCCTCCTGCTGCTGTCCGACGACGGCCAGTTCGTCCACGCGTACACGTCGCCGAAGCGCAAGGTGCCAAAGACCTACGTCGCGACGGTGCGCCACCCGCTCGACGACACGCAGCTCGATGCGCTGCGTGCGGGCGTGCTGCTGCACGGCGAGCCGAAACCGATCGCCGCGATCGCCGCGCGCGCCCGAGGAGAACGACTTCTCGAAATGACGGTCGCCGAAGGGAAATATCACCAGGTGAAGCGGATGGTCGCGGCGGCGAGCAACCGCGTCGAGGCGCTGCATCGCGCGAGCATCGGCGGCTTCGCGCTGCCGGCGGATCTCGCCGAAGGTGCGTGGCGCTGGCTCGACGAGCGCGATCTGGCCGCATTGCGCGACACCGCGAAAACCCTGTCAGGGTAAGTCCGAACGGCTACTGCGCAGCCATCCGGACCATGTTGCCTCGCAGCATGGCAGCGTCATCAAGCCCCGCTATACTCGAAACAAAACCACAACACGTTCCGGGTTTGGGGGGACATCATGACCATCAGCAATCCGATTGAAATTTCGTCCGTGATACTCGCGTTCGCGGCGCTCGGCGCGATCATGATCGGCGGGCTGCTCACCGCGATGCATCTGAAGCGCAAATATCATCCGAGTCTGATCGGCGCGCTGATCGGCGCGCTGCTGTGCTTCCTGCTGATCGAGGCGCTGCCGGCGATCACTTGATCGGGCGCGGCGCGGCCACGGTGCGCAGGAAATCATCGACGGTCGGATAGCGCAGCGCGACGCGCAATTCGCGCTTCATCCTCGCGTTCGCGAGCCGTCGCGACTCGCGCATAAACGACAGCAGCATCGGCTCGAGCTGCTGCTCCGCGTCGGCACGCGTGATGCGCGGCGGGTAGTGCATGCCGAACGCGCGCGCGACCTGCTCGAAGTAATCCCCCATCTTCAACTCGGTGTCGTCGCTCGCATGGACGACCCGCGCGGGCTTGCCGCGCGCCGCGGCGCGCAACAGGATCGACGCGAGATCGTCGGCATGGATATGGTTGGTATAGACGTCGTCGGCCTCGACGAGGGCCGGTGTCCCCTTCTCGAGCCGCGCGAGCGGCAGCCGGTTCGCCGCGTAGATGCCGGGAATCCGCACGATGCGCGCGGACAGCGCGCCGCGCGCGGTCGCGCGGCGCAATTGGCGCTCGGCCGACACGCGCCGTCGCGCGCGCGGATTCGCAGGCCGCACCGGACGCGTTTCGTCAACCCATGCGCCGCCGCAGTCGCCATAAACGCCGCTCGTGCTCGCGTACACGACGACGGGACGCGACAGGGCGTCGGGTACAATACGCGTTGCCTGAAAAGGCGGCCAAGCCGATCCGGCAGCGGCCCGCCCCGCGCGCAGCCTGCCGTACGCCGGCGCGAGCTGACGCGACGGCCGCCGCGGCGACGCGAGCGCGGCGACGAGCGCCTGCGTTCTGCGATCGACGTCGCCCGTCGCCTGCGGCGGCGCGAGATGCAGCACGACGCTTGCGAGACGCGCGAGACGCGCGAGCGTCGCGCGCTCGTCCAGATCGCCGACGACGGGCACGACGCCCGCCGCCCGCAGTTCGGCGCAGCGTGCCCGATGGCTCGTCAGCGCGACGATGCGCAGGTTCCGGCGCCGCGCGCGCAACTGCGCGACGCAACGCATGCCGACGTCGCCGCAGCCGACGATCAATACGCGCGGCCTGCGCAGGATTCGTGTCGCAATCATGGTGTATCGGTTGATCCGTAGGAATGCATTGTAGCTGCCGTGCACGCATTGCACGGTCCCCACTTTTTGTTCTCAACGACTTATGGCTTTTAACGTAACTCTCAAGCAAAGCGGCCGGCAGTTCCAGGTCGAGGCCGACGAAACCGTGCTCGCGGCGGCGCTGCGTCAGAACGTCCATCTGCCCTATGGCTGCAAGAACGGCGCGTGCGGTTCGTGCAAGGGCACGATCGTGCAAGGCCAGTTCGAGCAGGGACCGCACTCCGCGTCGGCGCTGTCGAACGACGAGCGCACGCGCGGTCTCGCGCTGCTGTGCTGCTCGAAGCCGCAGAGCGACCTCGAAGTCGACGTGCGCGAGATCGCCGGCGTCGACGGCGTTCAGGTGAAGAAGCTGCCGTGCCGCGTCGCGGCGCTCGAGCGCCGCGCGGACGACGTGATCGTGCTGAAACTGCAGTTGCCGGCGAACGAGCGCCTGCAGTATCTCGCCGGCCAGTACATCGAATTCATCCTGAAGGACGGCGCGCGCCGCAGCTACTCGATGGCGACCGCGCCGCACGAGGAAGGCCAGATCGAGCTGCACATTCGCCACATGCCGGGCGGCAAGTTCACCGACCACGTGTTCGGCGCGATGAAGGAGCGCGACATCCTGCGCTTCGAAGGCCCGCTCGGCACGTTCTTCCTGCGCGAGGATTCGGACAAGCCGATCGTGCTGCTCGCGTCCGGCACGGGCTTCGCGCCGATCAAGGCGATCATCGAGCACGCGCATCATCTGAAGCTCGGGCGCCCGATGACGCTCTACTGGGGCGCGCGCCGCAAGAAGGATCTGTATCTGCTCGACGTCGCCGAGCAATGGGCGAAGGAGATCCCGAACTTCGAGTTCGTGCCGGTGCTCTCCGAGCCCGACGCGAGCGACGCCTGGACAGGCCGCACGGGCTTCGTGCACCGCGCGGTGATCGAGGATCTGCCGGACCTGTCCGGCTACCAGGTGTACGCGTGCGGCGCGCCCGTGATGGTCGAATCCGCGCAGCGCGACTTCACGCAGCACCACAGCCTGCCCGCCGACGAGTTCTATGCGGACTCGTTTACGAGCGCCGCGGACCTCGCCCACGCCGTCTGAGCACCGCGCGGCCTCGGAAAAAACCGCCGCGACACCGAATTGTCGCGTCGCAGCGGTTTACTTGAGGCCGCGTGATGCCTTATGCTTGCGCACATGAACCGCTTCCAGTCCTCCCTCCGACGTCGCCGCTCGCCGCTCCGCACGGATGCCGCCGGCTCGTCACGGACTCGCGCGTAACCGCTTCCCCGTTACGCGAAAGCTGTTCGAACCACCAAGCCACGGCGTCCCCCGTGGCTTTTTTTATTGTCTTTTCGCCGACCGCGCCCCGGAGCCTGCCGCTATGCCGCTGAACGACTTTCCGATCGACTCGCTGATGTACATCACGAACCGCCCCGACATCGTGTTTACGCACGGCAAGGGCTCGTGGCTCTACGACCACACCGGCAAGCGTTACCTGGACTTCATTCAGGGTTGGGCGGTCAACTGCCTCGGCCACTGCAACGACGGCCTCGTCCAGGCGCTGCAGGCGCAAGCGGAGAAGCTGCTCAACCCGTCGCCCGCGTTCTACAACGAGCCGATGGCGAAGCTCGCGAGCCTGCTCACGCAGCACAGCGTGTTCGACAAGGTGTTCTTCACGAACAGCGGCGCGGAAGCGAACGAAGGCGCGATCAAGCTCGCGCGCAAATGGGGCCGCAAATTCAAGAACGGCGCGTACGAGATCATCACGTTCGACCACAGCTTCCACGGCCGCACGCTCGCAACGATGTCCGCGAGCGGCAAGGCCGGCTGGGACACGATCTACGCGCCGCAGGTGCCGGGCTTCCCGAAGGCCGAGATCAACAACATCAACTCGGTCGAGAAGCTGATCAGCGACAAGACCGTCGCCGTGATGCTCGAGCCGATCCAGGGCGAAGGCGGCGTGATCCCGGCGTCGAACGCGTTCATGCAGCAGCTACGCGCGCTGACGAAGCAGCACGATCTCCTCCTCATCGTCGACGAAGTGCAGAGCGGCTGCGGCCGCGCGGGCACGCTGTTCGCGTACGAGCTTGCGAACATCGAACCGGACATCATGACGCTCGGCAAGGGCATCGGCGGCGGCGTGCCGCTCGCGGCGCTGCTGTCGAAGGCGGACGTCGCGGTGTTCGAGGCGGGCGACCAGGGCGGCACCTACAACGGCAACCCGCTGATGACGGCGGCCGGCCACGCGGTGATCTCGCAGCTCGTCGCGCCGGGCTTTCTCGAAGGCGTGCGCGCGCGCGGCGAATACCTGAAGCGCAAGCTGCTCGAGCTGTCGGAAGAGCGCGGCTTCGAGGGCGAGCGCGGCGAAGGCCTGTTGCGCGCGCTGCTGCTCGGCAAGGACATCGGCCCGCAGATCGTCGAGAAGGCGCGCGACATGCAGCCGGACGGCCTGCTGCTGAACGCCGCGCGTCCGAACCTGCTGCGCTTCATGCCGGCGCTCAACGTGACGAACGAAGAAATCGACCAGATGATGGCGATGCTGCGTTCGGTGCTCGACTCGCTCTGATCGCACATGTCGACCGCGATCGTTGCCGACGACGTCGCGATCCGCCCGTTCGAGCACGGTGATACGGATGCCGTGCTCGCCGTGTGGCGCGATGCGTTTCCCGCGTACTCGGACGCAAGCACGCCGCACCGCGATCCGCGGCGCTCGATCGAGCTCAAGCTCGCGACGCAGCCGGAGCTGTTCTTCGTCGCGATCGCCGGCGGGAGGATCGCCGGGACCGTGATGGCCGGCTACGACGGCCACCGCGGCTGGCTGTATTCGCTCGCCGTCGAGCGCGGCGCACGGCGGCTCGGTATCGGCCGCGCGCTGCTCGTGCATGCGGAAGCGGCGCTCACCGCGCGCGGCTGCCCGAAAGTGAACCTGCAGGTGCTGCCCGGCAACGACGACGCGTGCCGGTTCTACGAAGCGCTCGGCTATCGCGCGGAAGAACGGATCTCGTTCGGCAAGCGGCTCGCGCCGGATTGAAGCTGCAAACGAGGGCAGCGCGCCGCGAGACTGCGCGGCGCGCCCCGCGCTCTTCCGGTCACCACGGCGCGTGCGGCCCTGACCGGATGCCGGTTCACGTGATTCCTCATCGGCATGCCGGCCGACGCGCCGCCGCGCAAGCGCACGCCCCTTCCCGCCGCTTGCGTCTCGCTACGAAATCGGCCCCGCGCCCGGCAGCGGATTGCCGAGGCTGTCGGTCGGCACCGCCTGCTGCTCGAACGCCGCGAAATACGCGGCCCACTGCTCGCCGCCGAGATCGACGAGAAGCGCGCCGTCCTGCCACACGTCGTTGTGGTCGTTCGCGTCGTCGCCCGCCTGATGCAGAAAATACGGGCCGGTCGATCCCTGGTTCATGTGCGTGTCGTGAATCCCGTTGCCTTCGACGTACGTGCGCCCGAACACGTACAGATCGAGATTCTGCTGAAGCGCGGCGTCGACGAGCCGCAACACCGACGGAATCGGTTCCGGATGTTCGGTGCCGTCCATCACGTCGCTGACCCGCCACGCCCCCGTTTCGCTCAGGACGTCGCTGCGCACGTAGTCGAGCGCCGGCAGCGCGTCGTCGTTCGTCAGGTCGGTGTAGCCTTCCGCGGCGGCGGCGAGCATCTGCGTGACCGGATGATGAAAATCGTAGACGAGCTTGTACTTGAGCAAGTCGTCCGCGTCGTTGGTGCCGACATTGATCGCGGCGTCCCAGTCGCCGCCGTGCAACGCGAGCGTCAGGTGGACGTGATACTGCGTCTCGTTCGCGCGCCCCACCGCCTTCAGACCCGCGACCGCTTTGATCTTCGCTTTCACGAAACCGTAATCGAGGCTCATGTGCGTCTCCGTTCGATGGTGGCACGCACATTGTGCCCGAGCTGCGTGTCGGTTTTCGATATGCCGATCGGCGAACGCCGCGCATCGTGCATCGGGAACTTGATCGGGCACGAAAGCCGACATCGGACGTCGCTTCGAGCGCCGCAATCAGCGGGGCACGCCATCGCACTCGGCCGCCGCGCCCCGATGCACGCGCCGCGCCGATGCCCCGATGCACAAAACAAAAAGCCGCCACGGCGAACCGTGACGGCTTCCTGAAAACCGCGCCGCGCGACCCGGCGCACGGCAAGCGTCGATCGTGCTTACTCGCCCAGATACGCGGCGCGCACCTTCGGATCGTCGAGCATCTGCTTCGCGTCGCCCTCCATCGTGACCGAACCCGAATCCATCACGTAGCCGCGGTCGGCCGCCTGCAGCGCGAGACGCGCGTTCTGCTCGACGAGCAGCACCGTGATGCCCTCCTTCGAGATCGTGCGCACCACTTCGAAGATCTTCTCGACCATGATCGGCGACAGGCCCATCGACGGCTCGTCGAGCAGCAGCAGCTTCGGCTTGGAGAGGATCGCGCGCGCCATCGCGAGCATCTGCTGCTCGCCGCCCGACAGCGTGCCCGCGAGCTGCGTCGCCCGCTCCTTCAGGCGCGGGAAGAAGCCGAACATCCGGTCGACGTCCTTCTTGATCCCGTCCGTGTCGTTGCGCAGATACGCGCCCATCTGCATGTTCTCGACGATCGACATCCGCGCGAAGATTCCGCGGCCTTCCGGCACCATCGCGAGGCCTCGCTTCAGGAGCTCGTGCGGCGGCACGCCCTTGATCGACTGGCCGTCGTACTCGATGTCGCCCGCCGAATACGGCTTGAGACCCGTGATCGCCTTCATCGTCGTCGTCTTGCCCGCGCCGTTCGCGCCGATCAGCGTCACGAGCTCGCCCTGACGAACTTCCATGTCAACGCCCTTGACGGCCTGGATGCCGCCGTAGTTGACCTGCAAGCCCTTGATTTTCAACATTGCCGTTGCCATCAGTGCACCCCTGCGCCGAGATATGCCTCAAT
Source organism: Burkholderia sp. ABCPW 14 (assembly GCF_001523835.1). Classification (NCBI taxonomy): domain Bacteria; kingdom Pseudomonadati; phylum Pseudomonadota; class Betaproteobacteria; order Burkholderiales; family Burkholderiaceae; genus Burkholderia; species Burkholderia sp. ABCPW 14. Next base: position 9,079 of record NZ_LOVS01000199.1, read on the forward strand.
CACCTTCGGATTCTTCTGCACATCCTGCGGCAGCCCCTCGGCGATCACCTTCCCGTAATCGAGCACCGTCATGCGGTTGCACAAATGCATCACGAGCTTCACGTCGTGCTCGATCAGCAGGATCGTGCGGCCGTCCGAGCGGATCTTGTCGAGCAGGCGCGTCAGCTCGACCTTCTCGGTCGCGTTCATGCCCGCCGCCGGCTCGTCGAGCGCGAGCAGCTTCGGATCGGTCGCGAGCGCGCGCGCGATTTCCAGCCGGCGCTGGTGGCCGTACGACAGGTTGCGCGCGGTGTAGTCCGCGTACTGCAGCACGCCGACGTAGTCGAGCAGCTCGATCGCGCGCTCCTTGATCTCGCGCTCTTCCTTGCGCTCGGCCGGCGTCTGGAACACCGCGCCCAGGAGACCGTGCTTCGTGCGCACGTGGCGCCCGACCATCACGTTCTCGAGCGCCGTCATTCCGCCGAACAGGCGGATGTTCTGGAACGTGCGCGCGATGCCTGCCTTCGCGACCTGGTGGACCGCGGTCGGCGTGTACGTGTCGCCGTCGAGCCGGAACTCGCCGGAATCGGGCGTGTAGAGCCCCGTGATCACGTTGAAGAACGTGGTCTTGCCCGCGCCGTTCGGGCCGATCAGGCCGTAGATCTCGCCTTCCGGGATCTCGAGGCCGACGTCGGACAGCGCCTGCAGGCCGCCGAAGCGCTTGTTCACGCCTTTGACGGACAGTCGAATTTGTTCGCTCATTGTCTTTTCTCCTGTGTCGACCAGCCCTGGCGCGTTAGCGCTCACGCTGGTCCCACGTCGTTTAAGCGCGCACCGGCTTCTTGCCGCCGCGCTTCGCCAGCTTCGCGATTCGGTCCTCATGCTTCGGCGCGGGCCACAGGCCTTCCGAGCGATACAGCATGATGATCACCATCGCGAGGCCGTAGAGGCCCTGGCGGATCACTTCCGTATCGATGATGTCGTGACCGAACAGCATGTGCTGCAGCGGGCTCATCGTCGAGCGCAGGAATTCGGGGAACACGGCGAGCAGTACCGCGCCGAGGATCACGCCGGGAATGTGGCCCATGCCGCCCAGCACGACGCACGCGAGCACGACGATCGATTCCCAGAACGTGAACGATTCCGGCGACACGAAGCCCTGGAACGCGCCGAACATCGCGCCCGACAGGCCGCCGAACGACGCGCCCATCGCGAACGCGAGCAGCTTCACGTTACGCGTGTTGATGCCCATCGCCTTCGCAGCGATCTCGTCCTCGCGGATCGCGGCCCACGCGCGGCCGATCCGCGAGTGCTGCAGCCGCGTGCAGACCCAGATCACGAAGAGCGCGCAGATCACGAACAGGTAGTAGTACATGTAGACCGACGGCAGCGAGAACCCGAAGATCTCGTGCGTCTGCGCGAGGTTGAAGCCCGCGACATTGACGGGATCGATGCCCGTGATCCCCTGCGGCCCGTTCGTCACGTTGACCGGACGGTCGAGATTGTTCATGAAGATCCGCACGATCTCGCCGAAGCCGAGCGTCACGATCGCGAGGTAGTCGCCGCGCAGACGCAGCGTCGGCGCGCCGAGCAGGATGCCGAAGAACGCGGCGACCGACATCGCTATCGGCACGATCACGAAGAACGGCACGTGCAGGCCGCCCGGCAACAATTGCGCGATCCAGTCGAAATGCGACGTCAGGTGCGGCGAGCTCAGGAGCGCCGCGGTGTACGCGCCCACCGCGTAGAACGCGATGTAGCCCAGGTCCAGCAGGCCGGCGAAGCCGACGACGACATTCAGACCCAGCGCGAGCATCACGTACAGCATCGCGAAGTCGAGCACGCGCACCCAGTAGTTGCCGCCCGCCGCGCCGATGAGAAGCGGCGCCGCGACGACGAGCGCCGCGGTCAGCACGCCGATGGTGACGGTCTTCGCGGTGTGGCGCTCTTCGACGAGCGAAGCCGACGTTTCGATCGGTTGAATGGATGTCATGTTGTTCTCCTTACGCGCGATCGGCGACACGTTCGCCCAAGAGGCCCGACGGCCGGAACACCAGCACGATGATGAGCACGATGAACGCGAACACGTCTTGGTAGTTGCTGCCGAACACGCCGCCCGTCAGATTGCCGATGTAGCCCGCGCCCAGTTGCTCGATGAGGCCGAGCAGCACGCCGCCCACCATCGCGCCGCCCAGGTTGCCGATCCCGCCCAGCACCGCTGCCGTGAACGCCTTCATGCCGGGGATGAAGCCCATGTAGAAGTGCACGTTGCCGTATTCGGAGGCAATCATCACGCCCGCGAGCGCGGCGAGCGCCGAGCCGATCATGAAGGTCGCCGAAATCACGAAGTTCGGATTCACGCCCATCAGGCTCGCCGTGTTCGGGTTCTCGGCGATCGCGCGCATCGCGCGGCCGAGCTTCGTCTTGTGCACGAGCAGCAGCAGACCCGCCATCACGAGAAACGCGACGATGACGATCGCGATCTCGGTCATCGAAATCACCGCGCCCGGATTGTTCTCGCCCGCCTTGATCACGCTGATCGGATCGGTCGGCAGCAACTGCGGAAACGGCAGCGGATTGCGCGACCAGATCATCATCGCGGCCGTCTGCAGCAGGATCGACACGCCGATCGCGGTGATGAGCGGCGCGAGACGCGGCGCCCGGCGCAGCGGCCGGTATGCGACGCGTTCGATCGTGAAGCCGACGCATGCGCAGACGACCGCCGCGATTCCGAGCCCGATCGCTAGCGTCGCGACGTGGCCAAGACCGGGGAAGTGGTTCTGCAGCACCGTGATCGCGGAAAGCGCGACCATCGCGCCCACCATCAGCACGTCGCCGTGCGCGAAGTTGATGATGCCGAGAATGCCGTACACCATCGTGTAGCCCAACGCGATGATGGCGTAGACACTGCCGAGCACCAGTCCGTTGAGGATCTGCTGGACGAAAATATCCATTTAAAGCTCCTTGGCCCGTGCCGCCGGATGAGCGCTCCGCCACGCGGATAAGCGATGGAATCGCGACAACTCGACGACACTGCGGGTACTAAGTCAATACCGGTAAGGTGATGTCGGCCCGGCGCGGACGGTGCGGACTGTGTGACCGCGCGTCTTGCCGGGACGGATACGAAAACGGCACCGCACTGAAGCTTCGGTGCCGTCGCGAGTCCCGTCTGTAATTCACGACTTGAGGACGGTGTGCTTGGCCTCCTTGAAGTCGTAGAGCGTCCATGCGCCAACCTTCGCGTCGCCGATGCGACCGCGCACGACATCGGCCGTCGCCTCGCGGGCGGGCGCCGGCATCGGATGCGGCACGTCGAATGCTTCGCTCGGGTCGGCGCGCCTCGTGGTGTCGGCGGTCGCGCGCACTGCGTCGTTTGCGATCGGCGCACGCCCGGACGCCGCCGCCGCGCGAACGACGGCCGTCCGTCGCGCGACCGGGTCGCCCGGCGCGCCGATGCCGACGGTTACGACGATGTCGGTGCGCGCGCGCTTGATCTGAGTCGGCATCGCGGCGAAATTCGCCGCAGGACGCCCGCCACCGGCGGCGGGCGCGTCGCTCGGGGAAGCCGTCGGGGCCGCCTCGGCTTGCGCCGCCGCCCCGCCGTCGCGTCCGTCGGCGGCCGCTGCGAAGAGCGCAACCGCAGCGTCGACGGGCCCGGCGTCAACCAACTTCAGATGCATCAAATAAGGTCTCCAGCGCCTTGCCAAAACCATGTTTCAAAGGCCACCAAGCCTGAAAACGGGCGCATTGTAACTCTATTTATAGGACGACCAATATTCCTGATTCGACAGGGTTTTCCTGCATTGCAACCTTTTTTGAGCACGCCATTTCGGACGATATTGCAACTTGGTTGCACCGTCACAGTGCCGAATGGTTGCTCCATGGGGAAATTCGCCCAAAATAAAAGCGCGCCCTAAGGCGCGCTTTTTGCAATCTGACTGAAATGAAACCGGCGATCAGGCGGCGGGCGATAGATTCAAGCCGCGCGGCAACGGGAACGACACGTTCTCCTCGATGCCCTCGAGCGCCCGCACGTTGGTCACGCCAAGCTCGCGCAAACGCGCGATCACCGCTTGCGCGAGCACCTCGGGCGCCGACGCGCCCGCCGTCACGCCGATCCGGCGCTTACCGGCAACCCACGCAGGGTCGATCTGCTCGGGGGCGTCCACCATGTAGGCGGCGACGCCGCGCTTCTCGGCGACTTCGCGCAAGCGGCTCGAATTCGAGCTATTCGGGCTGCCGACGACGATCACGACGTCGCACTGCGGCGCCATGAACTTCACGGCATCCTGGCGATTCTGCGTCGCATAGCAGATGTCCTGCTTCTTCGGCTCGCGGATCGCGGGAAATTTCGTCTTGAGCGCGCCGATGATCTCGGCCGCGTCGTCGACCGACAGCGTCGTCTGCGTGACGAGCGCGACGCGCTCCGGATCGGGCAGTTCGAGCTTCTGCACGTCGTCGACGCTTTCGACGAGATGCATCCCGCGCTCCACCTGGCCCATCGTGCCTTCGACTTCCGGGTGCCCCTTGTGGCCGATCATCACGATGTCGACGCCCTCCTGGCGCATCTTCGCGACCTCGACGTGCACCTTCGTGACGAGCGGACATGTTGCGTCATAGATACGCAGGCCGCGCACGGCCGCCTCGTCGCGCACCGCCTTCGACACGCCGTGCGCACTGAAGATCACCGTGTTGCCGGACGGCACTTCCGCGAGTTCCTCGACGAAGATCGCCCCCTTCTTCCTCAGATCCTCGACGACGTACTTGTTGTGCACGATCTCGTGGCGCACGTAGATCGGCGCGCCGTGCATCGCGATCGCGCGCTCGACGATCTCGATCGCGCGATCGACGCCCGCGCAGAAACCGCGCGGCTGAGCGAGCAGAATCTCGGCGTCGGCCGCGGCGACCTGACCGGACAGCGTATCGGTGGAGCTCATGATTACAGAATCCCGATGATTTTCACTTCGAACGTGAGCGCCTGGCCCGCGAGCGGATGGTTGAAATCGAAGAGCGCGGACGTCTCGCCGATCTCCTTCAGCACGCCCGCGTAGCGGCCGCCGTCCGGCGCGTTGAATTCGATCAGGTCGCCCGGCGCGAAATCGTCGCCGACCATGCCGTTATCGCGCAGCGTCGCGAGCGACACGCGCTGGATCATGTCCGGATTGCGCGGCCCGAATGCTTGCTCGGGCGTTAGCCGGAAGGTCGAATGGTGGCCTGCCTTGAGGCCGATCAGAATCTCTTCCAGCGACGGCGCAAGCTGCCCCGCGCCGAGCAGGAGCGTGGCGGGCTTGTCGGAGAACGTGCTGACGATGTCGGCGCCGTCGGCAAGGGCGAGCCGGTAATGAAGCGTGACGTGCGAACCGGGCTTCACTTCTGCAAGGTCGATGAGGCTCATGTGGTACTCGTTCAATCGGCGCCCGAAAACGACGGGCGGCACAACGCAAAGGCCTTATTGTAAGTCACCTCGGCGATCGAGGCGGAATGCGGACGTGATTCGCCTTGCGAGCACGCAGGATATTGGAGGTCAGCAGCATGCAGTACGAGACTTTTACAGTCGGCGAGAACGTCGACGACGAGCCCGCGCGCGATCGGCTCGCCCCGCCGCCGGCCGCTCCGCCGGCTCCGGCCGCACCGCCCCCGCAGCCCGCCGCCGCGGCGCACCGCGGGCGCGACCTGCCGCGCGAACGCCTGCTTGCGCGCGGGCCCGCCGCGCTGTCGGACGCGGAGCTCGTCGCGCTCCTCCTCGGCTCGGGCCTGCCCGGTCACGACGTGTTTGCGCTCGCGCACACGCTGCTCGCGCGCTTCGGCTCGCTGCGCACGCTCCTCGACGCGGCGCCCGACGACTTCAAGGGCCTGCGCGGAATCGGCCCCGCGCGCACCGCAATCCTGGTCGCGGTCGTCGAGTTGGCGCGCCGCGCACTCGCCGAGAAGGCCCGCGAGCGGCCGCTCGTCGATTCGCCGGGCGCGGTCGAGGATTATCTGCGGCTGCTGATCGGCACGCGACAGCACGAAGTGTTCGTATGCCTCTTCCTCGACGCCCGGCATCGGCTGCTGCGGACGGAGGAGACCGCGCACGGATCGCTCACGCGCATGGCCGTCTATCCCCGCGAAATCGTGCGGCGCGCACTGTCGCTGAATGCGGCGGCGCTCATCGTCGCGCACAATCACCCGTCGGGCGCGGTACGACCGAGCGCTGCGGACCGGCACTTGACGCGCGTGCTGCGCGACGCGCTCGCGCTCATCGACGTGCGATTGATGGACCATCTCGTCGTCAGCGCAAGCGACACGTTTTCATTCGCGCAGGCAGGCTGGATCTAGCGTGTCGCCGGTCCCACACCACGGGCTGCGCGCCCCCCCGCATCGCCTGGGCCGACGCCGCGCGAATCCCGTTGCGAAATTGGGTTTGATTTTCCTGAAGTTTTTCTGTTAGAATCGCCGTCTGTCTTTTTTCCAACCAGTTCTGAAGCCGCTGAAGCGGTCTCGTGGCCTTGTCGATCAAGGATCAACCACGGATCGGAGGCGCTTTTCCTGGCACGGCCGAGACTTACGTGGTCGCGCAAAGAAGAGAACCTTCACCGGCGATCGAACCCCGAATTCAGCGTATTAGGAGTGCTCTCATGGCACGCGTATGCCAAGTAACTGGGAAAGCGCCGATGAGCGGCAACAACGTTTCCCACGCCAACAACAAGACGAAGCGTCGCTTCCTGCCGAATCTGCAAAACCGCCGGTTCTGGGTTGAAAGCGAAAACCGTTGGGTGCGTCTGCGCGTTTCGAACGCCGGCCTGCGCCTGATCGACAAGAACGGCATCGATTCCGTGCTCGCCGACCTGCGCGCACGCGGCGAAGCCTAAGTCCAAGGAGCACTAACATGGCGAAAGGCGCACGCGACAAGATCAAGCTCGAGTCAACCGCTGGCACGGGTCACTTCTATACGACCACGAAGAACAAGCGCAACATGCCGGAAAAGATGGAGATCATGAAGTTCGATCCCGTCGCCCGCAAGCACGTGGCGTACAAAGAAACCAAGATCAAGTAATTCTCTGGTTTCGAAGAGCCTGATGACGACGAAAAGCCCCGCAATCGCGGGGCTTTTTGCGTTGGCGGTCGGACACCCTCTTTTCCGGCGCGGTATGCTCTGCCCTTTCCGCCCGCATTGCGCGCGGCGGAAAAGATAAGACAAAACGCGCAAGAAACGGAGATGCAGATGAATTTCGATGTGGCGATCGTCGGCAGCGGCCTCGCCGGCCTGTCGGTCGCGCTCAATCTCGCGCAAACGCGACGCGTCGCGCTGGTCGCGAAGCGATCGATGATGGAGGGCGCGAGCGACTACGCGCAAGGCGGCATCGCCGCGGTGCTCGATTCGGCGGATAGCGTCGAGAATCACGTGAACGACACGCTGATCGCGGGCGGTGGTCTGTGTGACGAAGCCGCGACGCGCTACATCGTCGAGCACGGCCGCGAAGCGATCGAATGGCTGATCTCGCAGGGCGTGCCGTTTACGAAGGACGACGCCGCGGAGCTCGGCTTCCACCTGACCCGCGAAGGCGGCCACAGCCATCGCCGCATCATTCACGCGGCCGATGCGACGGGCCACGCCGTGCTCGCGACGCTTTCCGAGCGCGCCCGCACGCACCCGAACATCACGTTCTTCGAAGATCACCACGCGATCGACCTCATCACGTCCGACCGCCTCGGGCTGCCCGGCCTGCCGGGCCGGCGCTGCGTCGGCCTCTACACGCTCGACGTACAGACCGGCCAAACGGTGACGATCGAGGCGCCGCACACGGTGCTCGCGACAGGCGGCGCCGGCAAGGTCTATCTGTACACGACGAACCCGGACACCGCGACGGGCGACGGCATCGCGATGGCGTGGCGCGCGGGCTGCCGGATCGCGAACATGGAGTTCATCCAGTTCCATCCGACCTGCCTGTTCCACCCGTACGCGAAGTCGTTCCTCATTTCCGAGGCCGTGCGCGGCGAAGGCGGCCTCCTCAAGCTGCCGGACGGCACCCGCTTCATGCCCGCGCACGATCCGCGCGCGGAGCTCGCGCCGCGCGACATCGTCGCGCGCGCGATCGATTTCGAAATCAAGAAGCGCGGGATCGACTGCGTGTATCTCGACATCAGCCACCAGCCCGAAGCGTTCCTGCGCGAGCATTTCCCGACGATCTTCGCGCGCTGCCTCGAGTTCGGCATCGACATCTCGAAGGAGCCGATCCCGGTGGTGCCGGCCGCGCACTACACGTGCGGCGGCGTCGTCACGGATCTCGCCGGACGCACCGACATCGCGGGCCTTTACGCGGTCGGCGAGACGTCGTGCACGGGCCTGCACGGCGCGAACCGCCTCGCGAGCAATTCGCTCCTCGAATGCCTCGTGATCGGCCGCGCGACCGCTAACGCGATCGAGAGCGCCGGCTACGATTCGGCGACGCACGGCCCGCTGCCCGCATGGGACGAGAGCCGCGTGGCGGACGCGGACGAGGAAGTGGTCGTCGCGCACAACTGGGACGAGCTGCGCCGCCTGATGTGGAACTACGTCGGCATCGTGCGCACCGACAAGCGCCTCGAGCGCGCGCAGCATCGCCTGAAGCTGTTGCGCGACGAGATCCACGAGTATTACGCACACTTCCGCGTGAGCCGCGATCTGCTCGAGCTGCGCAATCTCGTCGACGTCGCGTCGCTGATCGTCGACAGCGCGCGAGCGCGCCACGAAAGCCGCGGCCTGCACTACAGCCGCGACTGGCCACAGGCATTGCCGAAGGCGCTGCCGACCGTACTCACGCCAACGCGACGCGCATCGAAATGAAGCACGCATGACGCGCACCGAAAACGGCGCGCAATAAACAAAGGGCTGCCGGCGCATGGCTCGCCGGCAGCCCTTTTCTTCCGCCCCACCGCCCGCCCGACGATCCGGACACGCGTAGCCGTTACATCATTCGACGATGCGCATCGAGTAATCGGTCGCGCGCACGTCCTTCGTCAGCGCGCCGATCGAGATCCGGTCGACGCCCGTCTCCGCGATCGCACGCACCGTGTCGAAGTTCACGCCGCCCGACACCTCGAGCACCGCGCGGCCTTCCGTGTTGCGCACCGCGTCGCGCATCATGTCGAGCGTGAAGTTGTCGAGCAGCACCGACTGCGCGCCGTGGGCAAGCGCCGTGCGCAACTGCTCGAGCGTTTCGACCTCGATCTGCACCGGCACGTCGGCGTTCAGCGCGAACGCCGCGTCGAGCGCCTTGCCGACGCCGCCCGCCGTCGCGATGTGATTCTCCTTGATCAGGATGCCGGCATAAAGCGCGAGCCGCTGGTTCGCGCCGCCGCCGACGCGCACCGCGTACTTCTGCGCGAGCCGCAGGCCCGGCAGCGTCTTGCGCGTGTCGAGGATGCGCGTGCGCGTATCCTCGATCCGGTCGACATAGCGGCGCGTCGCGGTCGCGACCCCCGACAGCAGTTGCAGGAAGTTGAGCGCGTTGCGTTCGGCCGTCAACAGCGACCGCGCGGGGCCGCGCAATTCGCAGACAGTCGAGTCCGCCGTCATCCGATCGCCTTCGCAATACCGCCAGTCGACTTCGATCGACGGATCGACCGCGCGCACCACCGCGACGAACCACGGCACGCCGCACAGCACGGCCGCCTCGCGCACGATCACGCGCGCGCGGCACGGTGCGCCGTCCGGCACGAGACGCCCGGTCTGATCGCCGCTGCCGACATCCTCGGCAATCGCATCGGCGACATTGCGCGCGATCGCCGCTTCGAATGCGGCGCCGTATTCGCGCGAGATCTCAGCGAAGAGCGGCGACACTGCGTCGTTCGTCATGCCGCCCCCACGTTCGCGAAGAGTTGCTGATCGCGCTGCAGGTCGCCGCTCGCCTGCACGCGCTGCTTGTGACGCGCGGCGAACTCGAGCATCCGGTCGATCGGCACGCGCGCGCGCTCGGCGATCGGCGCGTCGACGAAGATTTCGTTGTGGCCGCGCTCGAGCACCTCGGCCAGATTCGACAGCGCGTTCATCGCCATCCACGGGCAATGCGCGCAACTCTTGCACGTCGCGCTATTGCCGGCAGTCGGCGCCTCGATGAAGGTCTTGCCGGGCGCCGCGAGCCGCATCTTGTGCAGGATGCCGAGATCGGTCGCGACGATGAAGCGCTGCGCATCGAGCTTCACGGCCGCGTCGATGAGCTGCGTCGTCGAGCCGACGACGTCCGCGAGCGCGACGACGCTCTCGGGCGATTCGGGATGCACGAGGATCTTCGCGTCCGGATATTCGGTGCGCAGCAGATCGAGCTCGACGCCCTTGAACTCGTCGTGGACAAGGCATGAGCCCTGCCACATCAGCATGTCGGCGCCCGTTTTCTTCTGGATGTAGCCGCCGAGGTGACGGTCCGGCGCCCAGATGAGCTTCTCGCCACGCGCATGCAGATCGGCGACGATCTCGAGGCCGATCGACGACGTGACCATCCAGTCGGCGCGTGCCTTCACAGCAGCGCTCGTATTCGCGTAGACGACGACCGTGCGGTCCGGATGCGCGTCGCAGAACTGCGAGAACTCGTCGATCGGGCAGCCGAGATCGAGCGAGCACGTCGCGTCGAGGTCGGGCATCAGCACGCGCTTGTTCGGGCTCAGGATCTTCGCCGTCTCGCCCATGAAGCGCACGCCGGCGACGACGAGCGTCCGTGCGTCGTGATCGCGGCCGAAGCGCGCCATTTCGAGCGAATCGGCGACGCAGCCCCCCGTCTCGTCCGCGAGCGCCTGCAGATCCGCGTCGACGTAATAGTGCGCGACCAGCACGGCCTTCTCGCGCGCGAGCAAGGCCTTGATCCGCGCCTTCAGCGCGTCGCGCTCGCCGGCGGCGAGCGGCTCAGGCACCTTCGCCCACGCCTCACCGACGCCGCAGGCCGCCCCTGCCGCGAACGGGCGGTCATACTCGACGGGTTTGATCGCCGATTGCATCTTCATCTCCTGTCGACCGGAGTTGGCGCTTGAGCGCGTACTCTGGTTCCGTACTAAGTTCAGCCCTGCTGATCGCCGCCGCGGAAAAACGGCCGGCCCAAAAGAAAAAACCCCGCCAGCGCGGGGTTTGTGACGTCCCGAAATTCTAATCGATTTCGGCTCGGGCGACTCAGGCGTAGCGGCGCAGGCGCGTCGCAAACTCTTGCAGCGCCTTGATGCCGCTTTGCTCGGCGCGATGGCACCAGTCCTGCAACTGCGCGAGCAACTGTTCGCGCGACGCATTCGAACGCTCCCAGATCGCGGCAAGTTCGGCGCGCAGCTGGAAGAACGTGTGCAGCTTCTGGCTGTTCGCGAAGATCTCCGGCAGCATCCGCTTCTGCGGCTCGTCGAGGCCCGCCTCGTCCTTGTGGAACCACTTGCGCGCGCCGCGCATCAGCTGGTACTTCTCGCGTGCGCCGAGCTCCTTCAGATGCGCGAGTTCCTGCTTGTACGCGCGCTTCAGCGTCTTCGCGTAGCGCGCCATCACCTCGTAGCGGTTCGACAGCACGGCCTGCAGCGTTTCCTGGTCGAGCACGGTCTTGCGCGCGGCGAGGCGCGGCGTCGGCGCGATCTTCTTCACCTTCGCGAGCCCGAACGCCGACATGATCCGGATGTACATCCAGCCGATGTCGAACTCGTACCACTTGTTCGACAGCTTCGCCGACGTCGCGAACGTATGGTGGTTGTTGTGCAGTTCCTCGCCGCCGATCACGATGCCCCACGGAAACAGGTTCGTGCTCGCGTCGGCCGCGTTGAAATTGCGATAGCCCCAGAAGTGGCCGAGACCGTTGACGACGCCCGCCGCCCAGAACGGAATCCACACCATCTGGACCGCCCACACGGTGAGGCCGACCAGGCCGAACAGCGCGACGTCGATCACCATCATCACGCTCACGCCGAGAATCGGATACTTCGAGTAGAGGTTGCGCTCGAGCCAGTCGTTCGGCGTGCCGTGGCTGTACTTGCGCATCGTCTCTTCGTTCTTCGCTTCCGCGCGATACAGCTCGGCGCCTTCGAGCAGCACCTTCCAGATGCCGCGCGTCTGCGGGCTGTGCGGATCTTCCTCGGTCTCGCACTTCGCGTGATGCTTACGGTGGATCGCCGCCCACTGGCCCGTCAGCATGCCCGTCGTCATCCACAGCCAGAAGCGGAAGAAGTGGCTCATGATCGGATGCAGATCGAGCGCCCGGTGCGCCTGGCAGCGGTGCAGATAGACGGTCACGCCGACGATCGTCACGTGCGTGACGGCCAGCGTGAACAGCACGATCTGCCACCACGTGAAGCGCAGAAGCCCGTTGGCAAAGAAATCGAGCAGGGAATTCAACAAGGCAGTTACCTGTGCAAGTAGTAAGGACGCCGGCTCAAATAACCTGCGTCAAGAAAATGAAAGCATACCGCGTAGTAGGACGGGATTTTACTTCATCCGTTCCAAGTCTTTGTAAAAAATGAATATTTCTTGCGGCAGTGCAATACGCGCGCGGGTGTTTTCGGGCTAAGGGGGCGCGACAGCGCCCCGCCCCCGCTATGCGTCCTGCCGCGTCCGCTCGGCCGCGAAGCCGTTTGCGCCGGCCCGCAGGCGCGATGCCGTGCGGCAGCCCGGTCACGCGAACTTCGCGCTGCGGAAACGGGATCGAAATCCCGTGTGCGACAAAAAGCCGCCAGATGTTCCGGTTGATTGCCGAGCGCACGCCCGCCGTTCCCTTCGCCGCGTCGGCAATCCAGAAACCGAGTTCGAGATCGATGCCGTCCGCGCCGAAACCGACGAGATACGGCGTCGGCGCCGGCTCCTCGAGCACGCGCTCGGCGCCCCGCACCGCCTCGACGAGCAACGACATCGCGTGCTCGACGTCCGACGTGTACGCCACCTGCACCGCGACCTTCGCATGACCGCGCGTCAGGTACGACGACTGGTTCTGCACGACGTGGTGATCAGCTTCTCGTTCGGAATCAGCGTCTCGTTGCCGTCAAGGCCGCGCACGCCGTGTAGCGCGTGCGGATCGGCGTGACGACGCCCTGCAGGCCGCCGGCGTCGATCGCATCGCCGAGCCTGAGCGACCGGTCGAGCAGGATGATGAAGCCCGACACGTAATTGCTCGCGATCTTCTGCAGGCCGATGCCAAGCCCGACGCGGAGCGCGCCGCCGAACACGCCGAACACGCCGAGCACCGTCACGCCGATCCCGACGAGCGACAGGCCGATCAGCACCGCCGCGAAGATGAGGAGCGTGCGGCCGACGCGCGCGAGCACGCCCCGCACGTTCGCATCGAGCGAGCGCGCATCAGCCGCTCCTCGAGCACCGAGCCGAGCCACGTCGCGACGACGAGCGTCACGCAGACCCACAGCGCGCCCAGCCCGGGCGGGCGGCGCGCGTCGATCTGGCCGCGAAAACGCGCGACGAGCCACGCGAGCCGCGAGCGAGCCGAGGAACGCGACCGCCTGCCCGATCATCGCCGGCTGGCCGAAGTCGTGGGCGACAGCCGCGAGCCGCCGGGTCAGGTGATTCGTGACCATCCGCGAATCCGCTCGTTATTGCACGCGCCGTTCGAGGACCGCGGCGAAGAAACCGTCGGTTGCATGGCGGTGCGGCCAGAGCGACAGGTAGTCGCCCGTGTCGAGCGTGATCCGTTGCTCGGCGAGCAAGTGGTTCGCCGGCACGAGCGCGAACTCCGGATGCGCGGCGAGGAATGCGGACACAATCGCCTCGTTCTCCGCTTCGAGCACGCTGCAGGTCGCGTAGACGAGCCGCCCGCCCTTCTTTACGAGGCGCGCGGCGCTCGCGAGGATCGACGCCTGCTTCGGAGCGAGTTCGGCGACCGACTCGCGCGACTGGCGCCACTTCAGATCCGGATTGCGGCGCAGCGTGCCGAGGCCGCTGCACGGCGCGTCGACGAGCACGCGATCGATCTTGCCCGCAAGCCGCTTGATCTTCGCGTCGTGCTCGCTGTCGATCAGCACCGGGTTCACGTTCGACAGCCCGCTGCGCGCGAGGCGCGGCTTCAGCTTCGCGAGGCGCTTCTCGGACACGTCGAACGCATACAGGCGGCCCGTCGAGCGCATCATCGCGCCGAGCGCGAGCGTCTTGCCGCCCGCGCCGGCGCAGAAATCGACGACCATCTCGCCGCGCCGCGGCGCGACGAGCGAGCACAGCAGCTGGCTGCCCTCGTCCTGGACTTCGATCTGCCCCTCTTCGAACAGCTTGAGCTTCGTGAGCGCCGGCTTGCCGACGACGCGCACGCCGAACGGCGCGAACGGCGTCGCGCCCGCGTCGACGCCCGCCGCGCGCAGGCCGTCGATGACCTGGTCGCGCGTCGCCTTCAGCGCGTTCACGCGCAGGTCGAGCGGCGCCGGATAATTGACCGCGGCGGCGAACTGCGCGAGGTCATCCGCGCTGACACGCTCGGCAAGCGCCTGATGAATCCAGTCAGGCAGGTTCGTGCGCACGCGCAGCGGCAGGCTCGCCGGATCGATCTTCGCGACGTGGTCGAGCCACGCCCACTCGGCGTCCGACACGAACGGCTTGAGCGCCGAGCGGCCGGCCGTCTGCATCAGGCCGAGCAGCGCGAGGCGCCGTGCCGGCGCGCCCGTGCCGCTCTCGGCGAGGTGAGCATATTCCATCTTCCGCCGCAACACCGCGAACACCGCCTCGGCGATCACGCCGCGCTCGGCGTGGCCGAGCTTCGGATGCGCGCGGAAGAAGCGGCTCGTCGTGACGTCGGCCGGGCCGACGAATTTCAGGACCTCGGCGAGCAGCGCCTCGGTCTGGCCAATCAGGAAACCGTGCAGCTTCATACGCCCTCGCTCGTCGATGTGTCGATTGCATCCGTGAACAGCCAGCGCGCCTCGTCGGGCGCGACGACCGCGCGCCCCGCTTCGAGGCGCAGCTTCCCTTCGACAAACCAGCGCACCGCGCGCGGATACAGCGCGTGCTCGGCAGCGAGCACGCGCGTAGCGAGCGCGGCGGCGTCGTCGCCCGCGACGACGGGCACGGCCGCTTGAGCCACGATCGCGCCGCTGTCGAGCTCCGGAATCACGAAGTGGACGGATGCGCCGTGCAGCGCGACGCCCGCGTCGAGCGCCTGCTGATGCGTATGGATGCCCTTGAAGCTCGGCAGCAGCGACGGATGGATGTTGAGCATCCGGCCCTCATATCTGGCGACGAAAGCCGGCGTGAGTATGCGCATGAAGCCGGCGAGCACGATGAGATCGGGGCTGAAACGGTCGATCTCGGTGGCGAGCGCCGCGTCGAAGCTGTCGCGGCCGTCGAATGCGCGATGGTCGACCACGGCGGTCGCGATGCCGTGCGACGCCGCGAATTCAAGGCCCGCGGCGCCCGGCCGGTTGGAAATCACAGCGGCGACCTCGGCAGGCCAGCCCTCGCGCGCGCAAGCGCGTACGATGGCCTCCATGTTGCTGCCGCGGCCGGAAATCAGGATGACGAGTTTTTTCATCCGCGGATTTTACCATTCGGCCCCGCCGTTTCCGGCACCCTGAGCCGCCCGGCCGCCCGAGCGTTTATAATCTTTTGCTTTGCGGCATCCGGCCGCTCATTCCCCACGCTGCCATCCGCTATCGTGAAAGTCTTTCGCGGCCTGCCCAACGCCGAAAGCCGCGCCCCGTGCGCGCTGACGATCGGCAACTTCGACGGTGTCCATCGCGGCCACCAGGCCCTGCTCGCGCGCGTGCGCGCGGCGGCGGATGCGCGCGGGCTGCCCGTGTGCGTGATGACGTTCGAGCCGCACCCGCGCGAATTCTTCAATCCGGCCGGCGCGCCGCCGCGGATCGCGATGCTGCGCGACAAGCTCGAGGCGCTGCGCGAGCACGGCGTCGACCGCGTGGTCGTCGAGCACTTCAACCACACGTTCGCGAGCCAGTCGCCCGAGGCGTTCGTCGAGCGCACGCTCGTCCACGGGTTGCACACGCGCTGGGTCATGGTCGGCGACGACTTCTGCTACGGCGCGAAGCGCGCGGGCGATTTCGCGTCGCTGAAGGCGGCGGGCGAGCGCCACGGTTTCGAGGTCGAGCAGATGGAAACGCTCGCCGACGCCGACGGCGCGCGGATCTCGAGCTCCGGCGTGCGCGCCGCGCTCGCGGCGGGCGATCTCGACGCGGCCGCGCGCGCGCTCGGCCACGGCTACGCGATCAGCGGCCACGTCGCGCACGGGCTCAAACTCGGCCGCGACCTCGGCTTCCCGACGCTGAACCTGCCGATCGCGCACAAGCGCCCGGCGCTGTCCGGCATCTTCGTCGTCCACGTGCACGGCATCGGGCCCGAGCCGCTGCCGGGCGTCGCGAGCTTGGGTGTGCGGCCGACCATCGACGATTCGGGCCGCGTGCTGCTCGAAGTGCATCTGCTCGACTGGCACGGCGACGCGTATGGCAAACTCGTTCGCGTCGAATTCCTGAAGAAGCTGCGCGACGAGGCGAAATTCGTCGATCTCGAAACGCTCGCGCGCGCGATCGCGCAGGACGTCGTCGACACGCGCGCGTACTTCGCCGCGCACGGCCGCGCGCCGGGCAGCCGCGCGACCGGTTTCGCGACGTCGGCCACCGACCGAATTAGCTGATCGACGCTGGGCCCGCGCCGGGCGACGCCGTCCGCCGCGCCACCCGAGGTCCGCGCCGCGCCTCTCCGATTTCACGACGCACGAGCGTCCCCAAGATTCCATAGCGATCCCGACATGAGCAACAAAAAAGCCGATTCGAAACCGCAGGCCAAGTATCCGGTCAACCTGCTCGACACGCCGTTCCCGATGCGCGGCGACCTCCCGAAGCGCGAGCCGCAATGGGTGAAGGACTGGGAGGCCCGCGGCGTCTACGACAAGATCCGCGCAGCGAGCCAGGGCCGCCCGAAGTTCGTCCTGCATGACGGCCCGCCGTACGCGAACGGCGACATCCACCTGGGCCACGCGGTCAACAAGATCCTGAAGGACATGGTCGTGAAATCGCGCAACATGGCGGGCTTCGACGCGCCGTACGTGCCCGGCTGGGACTGCCACGGGATGCCGATCGAGATCCAGATCGAAAAGCAGTTCGGCAAGTCGCTGCCCGCCGCCCAGGTGATGGAGAAGGCGCGCACGTACGCGACCGAGCAGATCGAGAAGCAGAGGGCGGGCTTCAAGCGCCTGGGCGTGCTCGGCGACTGGGGCAATCCGTACAAGACGATGAACTTCCAGAACGAGGCGGAAGAAATCCGCGCGCTCGGCAAGATCATCGAGAAGGGCTACGTGTACCGCGGCCTGAAGCCCGTGAACTGGTGCTTCGATTGCGGCTCGGCGCTCGCCGAAGCGGAAGTCGAATACAAGGACCGCACCGATCCGACAATCGACGTGCTGTTCGCGTTCGCGGAGCCGGAGAAGACCGCGCAGGCGTTCGGCCTGCCCGCACTGCCGCGCGCCGAAGGCGGGATCGTGATCTGGACCACGACGCCCTGGACCATTCCGGCGAACCAGGCGCTCAACCTCCATCCGGAAATCGTCTACGCGCTCGTCGACACGCAGCGCGGCCTCCTCATCATCGCGGAGGAACGCGTCGAAGCGTGCATGAAGGACTTCGACCTGACGGGCAACGTGATCGCGACGACGCGCGGCGACAAGCTCGCGAACCTGCGCTTCCATCACCCGCTCGCCGCCGCGCATCCGGGCTACAAGCGCACTGCGCCCGTCTATCTCGGCGACTACGTGACGACCGACACCGGCACGGGCATCGTCCACTCGTCGCCCGCGTACGGCGTCGAGGACTTCGTCTCCTGCAAGTCACACGGCATGACCGATTCGGACATCATCAACCCGGTGATGGGCGACGGCCGCTACATCGAATCGCTGCCGCTCTTCGGCGGCCTCACGATCTGGGACGCGAATCCGAAGATCGTCGACGCGCTGAAGGCGGCGGGCTCGCTGCTGCGCAACGAGCACTACTCGCACAGCTACATGCACTGCTGGCGCCACAAGACGCCGATCATCTATCGCGCGACGTCGCAATGGTTCGCCGGCATGGACACGCAGCCAAAGGACGGCGGCCGCACGCTGCGCGAGACCGCGCTCGACGCGGTCGACGCGACCGCGTTCTATCCGTCGTGGGGCAAGCAGCGCCTGCACAGCATGATCGCGAACCGTCCGGACTGGACGCTGTCGCGCCAGCGCCAATGGGGCGTGCCGATGGCGTTCTTCGTCCACAAGGAAACGGGCGAGCTGCATCCTCGCACGCTCGCGCTGCTCGAAGAAGTCGCGAAGCGCGTCGAGCAGGCGGGCATCGAGGCGTGGCAGACGCTCGATCCGCGCGAGCTGATCGGCGACGACGCGAACCTCTATGAAAAGAACCGCGACACGCTCGACGTGTGGTTCGACTCGGGCACGACGCACTGGCACGTGCTGCGCGGCTCGCACAAGGATCAACTGCAGTTCCCGGCCGACCTGTACCTCGAAGGCTCGGACCAGCACCGCGGCTGGTTCCACTCGTCGCTCCTGACCGCGTCGATGCTCGACGGCCGCGCGCCGTACAAGAGCCTCCTCACGCACGGCTTCACGGTCGACGGCGAAGGCCGCAAGATGAGCAAGTCGCTCGGCAACGGGATCGATCCGCACGAAGTCGCGAACCGCCTCGGCGCGGAAATCATCCGCCTGTGGATCGCATCGACCGATTATTCGGGCGAGCTCGCGATCTCCGAGGAGATTCTCAAGCGCGTGACGGAAGGCTATCGCCGGATTCGCAACACGCTGCGCTTCCTGCTCGCGAACCTGTCGGACTTCGATTACGCGAAGGACGCGCTGCCCGCGAGCGAATGGCTCGAGATCGACCGCTATGCGGTCGCGTTCGCCGCGCAACTGCAGACCGAGCTGCTCGCGCACTACGAGAAGTACGAGTTCCACCCGGTCGTCGCGAAGCTGCAGACGTTCTGCTCGGAAGACCTGGGCGGCTTCTATCTCGACGTGCTGAAGGATCGTCTGTACACGAGCGCGCCGGCGTCGAGCGCGCGCCGCTCCGCGCAGACGGCGCTCTACCACGTGACGCAGGGCCTCCTGCGCGTGCTCGCGCCGTTCCTGTCGTTCACGGCCGAGGAAGCGTGGCGCGTGTTCCGGCCGCAAAGCGACACGATCTTCACCGAAACCTACTACGCGTATCCGGAAGTCGCCGACGCCGACGCGCTCGTCGCGAAATGGTCGCTGCTGCGCGACGTGCGCGGCAGCGTAACGAAGGCGCTCGAGGAAGCGCGCACCGAGAACCGCATCGGCTCGTCGCTGCAGGCGCAAGTCGAAGTGCGCGCGTCGGGCGCGCGCTACGACGCGCTCGCGAGCCTCGGCGACGATCTGAAGTTCGTGCTGATCACGTCGGCGGCGAAGGTCGCGAAGGTCGATGCGGAAGCGGACGAAGGCGTCGACGTCGCGACGTCGAAGTACCCGAAGTGCGAGCGCTGCTGGCACTACCGCGAAGACGTCGGCGCGCACGCCGATCATCCGACGCTCTGCGGCCGCTGCTTCTCCAACCTGTTCGAAAACGGCGAAACCCGGAGCGCTGCATAAATGGCGAAGAGCACCCTGTCGAAATCCTCGGGCGGCGCGCTCGCGCCGTGGCTCGGCATCTCGCTGATCGTGATCCTGTTCGATCAACTGACGAAGATCGCCGTGCTGAAGACGTTCGCGTACGGCGTCATGCATCAGTTGACGCCGTTCTTCAACCTGACGCTGATCTACAACCGCGGCGCGGCGTTCGGCTTCCTCGCGACCGCGGGCGGCTGGCAGCGCTGGGCGTTCACGGCGCTCGGCGTCGGCGCGACGCTCGTGATCTGCTACCTGCTGAAGCGCCATGGCCACCAGCGCCTCTTCAGCCTGTCGCTCGCGCTGATCCTCGGCGGCGCGCTCGGCAACGTGATCGACCGCCTGCTGTACGGCCACGTGATCGACTTCCTCGACTTCCACGTCGGCGCGTGGCACTGGCCCGCCTTCAATCTCGCCGACTCCGCGATCACGGTGGGCGCGGTGCTCCTCATCTACGACGAACTGCGCCGCGTGCGCGGCGCACGCTGAGCGCATACACTTCGCGCAGGGGCTGGCGCGCGGCCGGCCCCACGTGCTTTCGGAGACCTCAGTTGGCACACGCAGAACTCGCAGGAAAACACCTCGTCGTCGGCCTCACGGGCGGCATCGCCTGCTACAAGATCGCCGAGCTCACGCGTCTTCTGACGAAGGCGGGCGCGACCGTGCAGGTCGTGATGACCGACGCCGCGACGCAATTCATCACCCCCGTCACGATGCAGGCGCTGTCCGGCCGCCCCGTCTACACGAGCCAGTGGGATGCGCGGATGCCGAACAACATGGCGCACATCGATCTATCGCGCGAAGCCGACGCGATCGTGATCGCGCCCGCGTCGACCGATTTCCTCGCGAAGCTCGCGCACGGTTTCGCCGACGATCTGCTGTCGACGCTGTGCATCGCGCGCGACTGCCCGCTTCTCGTCGTGCCCGCGATGAACCGCCAGATGTGGCAGAACCCGGCGACGCAGCGCAACGTCGCGCAATTGCGCCACGACGGCGTTGCGGTGCTCGGCCCCGATTCGGGCGCGCAGGCATGCGGCGAAGTCGGCGACGGCCGGATGCTCGAGCCGGAGGCGATCTACGAAGCGATCGTGTCGCACTTCCAGCCGAAGGTGTTCGCGCACCGCCGCGTGCTGATCACCGCGGGTCCGACGTTCGAGCCGCTCGATCCGGTCCGCGGGCTCACCAACCGCTCGAGCGGCAAGATGGGCTTCGCGATCGCGCGCGCCGCGCAGCAGGCGGGCGCCGACGTGCATCTCGTCGCGGGCCCCGTCCATCTGCCGACGCCGTGGGGCGTGTACCGCGAAGACGTGCAGACCGCGCAGCAGATGTACGACGCGGTGCTGAACGCGGTGCCGGACGCCGACGTATTCATCGCGGTCGCCGCGGTCGCCGACTGGCGCGCCGCGCAGCCCGCCGAGCACAAGATCAAGAAGACCGCCGACCACAAGATGCCCACGCTCACGTTCGTCGAGAATCCTGACATCCTCGCGACCGTCGCGGCGCGGCCCGATGCGCCCTATTGCGTCGGCTTCGCGGCGGAGAGCGGCGATCTCGACGTGCACGGCGAGGAAAAGCGCGTACGCAAGAACGTGCCCCTCCTGATCGGCAATCTCGGCCCGCTGACGTTCGGCCTCGACGACAACGAAGTCGTGCTGTTCGAAGCGAGCGGCACGACGCGCCTGCCGCGCGCCGACAAGATGACGCTCGCGCACGCGCTCGTCGCCGAAATCGCGAAGCGGCTGCCCGACACGAGCCTCATCTGACGCACCGCCGCGGCCGCCTCGCGCGTCCGCGCCTCTCAACCACCGTCACCGATTTTCGCCGCATGAAACTCGATCTCAAGATTCTCGACGCGCGTGTGCGCGACTACCTGCCCAAATACGCGACGACCGGCAGCGCGGGCCTCGATTTGCGCGCGTGCCTCGACGCGCCCGTCACGCTGAAGCCGGGCGACACGGCGCTCGTGCCGACCGGCCTCGCGATCCATCTCGCCGATCCCGGCTACGCGGCGCTGATCCTGCCGCGCTCGGGCCTCGGCCACAAGCATGGGATCGTCCTCGGCAACCTGGTCGGCCTCATTGATTCGGACTACCAGGGCGAGCTGATGATCTCGACGTGGAATCGCGGCCAGACCGAATTCGTGCTGAATCCGTTCGAGCGCCTCGCGCAACTCGTGATCGTGCCGGTCGTGCAGGCGACGTTCAATCTCGTCGACGACTTCGCGCAAAGCGAGCGCGGCGCGGGCGGCTTCGGCAGCACCGGCCGCGGCTGAGCCCAAGCGACAAAACGCGTGCGGGGCCCAACCGACCCCACACGCGCTTCCGTTCCCGCCTCTTGCCGTTACGCCGGCGCTCACTCCTCGAGCGCCGGCTGCTTCCAGCCGAGCTGCGGCTGCTCTCCTTCTTGCTTCGCCCGTTTCGCTTCGGCGAACATCGCATAGATCACGAGCGCGATCAGCACGCCCGCGAGAATCGCCGACGAACCGACGGTGCCAAACCCGAGGCCGCCCTTCGCGACGGGCTTCGTCAGCAGATCGCCGACCGTCGCGCCGAACGGCCGCGTCAGCACGAACGCCGCCCAGAACAGGAACACCTTCGACACGTTCGTCAGGTACGCGACGAGCACGATCACCGCGAGCAAGCCGCCGATCAGGAACGCGCCGCCCGCGAAGCCGAGGCCCGAGCTGTCGGCGAGGAAGTCGCCGAGCGCGGTGCCGAGCGTGTTCGAGAACAGAATCGCGATCCAGTAGAGGAGCTCGACCTTGCGCGTGCGGATCTCGGTGACCGCGAGCGATTCGCCCTGCAGCCGCCACACGGCGAAGATCGTCAGCAGGATCGCGACGAGAATGCCGGAGCCGGCCGCATAGCCGAGACCGAGCGTGCGGTCCATGAAGTCGGACATCGTCGTGCCGGCGGTGCTCGTCGCGACGATCACCGCCCAGTAGATCGCCGGGCGGTAGCGCGTCGTCGCGAGCTGTGCGGCGAGCGTGACGATGAAGAACGAGAACAGGATCAGCGAGCTGTACGCATAGCCGACATTGAGCGTCATCGACAGCAGATCGCCGCCGGTTTCGCCGAGCGTCGTCGCGCAGATCTTCATCACCCAGAACGCGAGCGTAATCGCAGGGAGCTTGTTCATGCGAGCCTCTCGAAGGAATTCGGAATAGACCAATCGCCGCAGCGCGGCACGAGACTCGAATATTAGAGAACGGCCGCTTAAGAGAGCGTTAACCCGCATGCGCGGCTTGCGGACATCGGCCGATTCGCATGTTGGCGCACACCGGTGGTGCACGCTATCGCTGTCTGCGCAGGATTGCCTCTGGATTCACGCCATGGATGAAACAATCCCGCGCGGTCACGACGAGATAGTCGTCGAGACGCCGCACGCCGAGATCGCATACGCCGCCCGACGCTTGCGCGCGCGACAGCGTCGCTTCGACGTCCGACACGGGCCGCATTCGCAGCAGCATCTCGACACGCGCCTGCGCGCCGCCCCCCATGAACGAATAGCTGACGCGATCGCCGTGCACGATCAGCCTGCGTGCGCCCTCGCTGCTGCGCCAGCGGCCGTCCCAGCCGGGCGCGCGCGTGGGCGTGCGGACCGGCTGCAAGTGCGAGCGCACGAGCCATCCGGACGTCGCGACACCCGCGCGGTCGATGTACGTCGCGTGCACCATGCCGTCCAGCCACATGTCGCCGTCCGCCGATTCGCTGACGACCACCTCGCCGCCCTTCGCGACGTAGCGGCCGCTGTTCTTGAAGCGGAACGACACACCTTCGGCGTCCGATTCGCGCGTGAAGAACGGGGACTTCGGCGCTTGCACGCTCGCGAGCCACGGCGTCGTGTCGAGGAGCGGCACGGTCCCGCCGCTCGAAGTCGCGCGCAAGGTCGACCCGAACGCGGCCGCGAACGGGCAAGCGAACGCGACACCGACGAGCGCGCTCAACGCGACGCGCCTCACCGCGCGCACGAGCGCTCCCGCGCTCGCGTCCGCCGTCGCGCGTTCGGCATCGGTCGCTTCGCCGGTCTTCTTCGTCATCGTCATTCTGTCTCTCGTCAGAAGTGCCGCCCCGAATTCGGCGCCGTCACGACGACGCCGCGCCCCGGCTTCGCGCTCGTCGCGCTGCAGCTAGCCGGCGTGCCGCGCGCGGTAATGCAGCCGATACGCGAGCGTCAGCAGCACGATGAACGCAATGCCGACCATCATCGTCATTCTGAACTCGCGCGTAAATGCCGTCGTCACGAGCACCGCGCCGACGAGCGCCGCGCCGAGCAGACTGCCGACCGGATGCAGCCACATCCTGAACGCGGGCGTCGGACCGCGATAGCGCGCGCGAAAGAAGAGATGCGTGACGAAAATCATCAGCCACGTGAACAGCGCGCCGAACATCGCGATCGCCATCAGCAGCGTGAACGCGGTCTCCGGATACAGCGCGACCAGCACGGCCGCGACCGCGACGCCGCTCGACGACACGACGAGCGCCGCGAGCGGCACGCCGTTCGCGCCGATGCGCCCGAAAAGCGCGGGCGCGAGCCCCGCGCGAGACAGGCTGAACATCATCCGCGTCGTCACGTAGAGTTGGCTGTTCATCGCGGAGAGCGCCGCGATGAGCACGACGAAGTTGATGACGCCCGCCGCGTACGGCACGTGCGTCGCGGCCATCACCTTGACGAACGGGCTTTCGTCGGTGCCGGCCTGCGTCCACGGCACGATCGCGAGCATCAGCGACAGCGTGAGCAGATAGAACAGCACGAGACGGAGCACGGTCGACCGAAACGCTTGCGACACCGCGCGCTGCGGATCGCGCGCCTCGCCCGCCGCGATCGCGACGGTTTCGATGCTCATGTAGCTGAAGATCGCGACGATCACCGCGACCCACGCGCCCGAGAAACCCTTCGGAAAGAAGCCGCCGTGCGCCGCGTAGTTCGCGAAACCGATGCCGGACGAAGCCGGCGCAGTCGAGACAAAGTACGCGCCGAGCCCGATGAACGCGACGATCGCGGTGATCTTCAGCAGCGAGAACACGTATTCGACGACGCCGTAGAGCGTGACGCTCGCCATGTTCACCGCGATCAGCACGGCGGAAAACCCGATGACCCAGTACCAGCCGGGCACGGCCGGATACCAGTACTTCATGAAGACGGCGATCGCGCTCACTTCGGTGCCGACCGCGAACACGACCGCCGACCAGTACGCATAGCGGACGAGAAACCCGGCGAGCGGGCTGACATAATGCTCGGCATACGCGCCGAACGAGCCCGACGTCGGATGCGCGACCGTCATTTCCGCCAGCGCGCCCATCAGCAGCAGCGCGATCAGCGCGCCGATCGCGTAGGACACCAGCACGCCCGGCCCCGCGAGCCCGATCGCGAAGCCGCTGCCCAGAAAGAGACCCGTCCCGATCGCGCCCCCGATCGCGATCATCGCCATCTGCCCCGACGAGAGCCCGCGCCGCAGACCCTTCTCGCGTTCGACGATCGAGTCGAACGTTCGTTGTTGCGTCAAACCAAACTCCTGCTTTCGTATTTTTTATCTGCTGCAAACAAAACGAAACGGCGCGGGAGACTTCCCGCGCCGTTCGTTTGAAGCGTTCAACCAGCGGTTATTCGACTTCCACCGTCTCTTCGTTGGGCTTGCTGGGCGGCGTCGCCGTCTTGTCGAACGACAGTTGCACCTTGTCGTTCTCGTCGACGTCGACCGTCACGTGACCGCCGTTGACGAGCTTGCCGAACAGCAGCTCGTCGGCGAGCGCGCGCCGGATCGTGTCCTGGATCAGCCGCTGCATCGGCCGCGCGCCCATCAACGGGTCGAAACCGTGCTTCGCGAGATGCTTGCGCAACACATCGGTGAAGAGGGCGTCGACCTTCTTCTCGTGCAGTTGCTCCTCGAGTTGGATCAGGAACTTGTCGACCACCCGCATGATGATTTCCTCATCGAGCGAACGGAAGCTGATCGTCGCATCGAGCCGGTTGCGGAACTCGGGCGTGAAGAGGCGCTTGATGTCCGCCATCTCGTCGCCGACTTCGCGACGCGTCGTGAAGCCGATCGTCGCCTTCTGCATCGACTCCGCGCCCGCATTCGTCGTCATGATGATGATGACGTTGCGGAAGTCCGCCTTGCGGCCGTTGTTGTCGGTCAGCGTGCCGTGATCCATCACCTGCAGCAGCACGTTGAAGATGTCCGGATGCGCCTTCTCGATTTCGTCGAGCAGCAGCACGCAATGCGGCTTCTTCGTGACGGCCTCGGTGAGGAGCCCGCCCTGGTCGAATCCGACGTAGCCCGGCGGCGCGCCGATCAGGCGGCTCACCGCATGACGCTCCATGTACTCCGACATGTCGAAGCGGATCAGCTCGATGCCGAGCGTGAACGCGAGCTGCCGCGCCACTTCGGTCTTGCCGACGCCCGTCGGGCCGGAGAACAGGAACGCGCCGATCGGCTTGTCGAGCTTGCCGAGGCCCGCGCGCGCCATCTTGATCGCGGCTGCGAGCGCGTCGATCGCCGGATCCTGGCCGAACACGACGCTCTTCAGATCGCGGTCGAGCGTCTGCAGCTTGCTGCGGTCGTCCTGCGACACGCTCTGCGGCGGAACGCGCGCGATCTTCGAGATGATTTCCTCGATCTCGCTCTTGCCGATCGTCTTCTTCTGCTTCGACTTTGGCAGCACGCGCTGCGCGGCGCCCGCTTCGTCGATCACGTCGATCGCCTTGTCGGGCAGATGACGGTCGGTGATGAAGCGCGCCGACAGCTCGGCGGCCGCCGACAGCGCGCCCGACGAATACTTGACGCCGTGATGCTCCTCGAAGCGCGACTTCAGGCCGCGCAGGATCGCAACCGTCTGCTCGACGGTCGGCTCCGTCACATCGATCTTCTGGAAGCGCCGCGACAGCGCCGCATCCTTTTCGAAGATCCCCCGATACTCGGTGAACGTCGTCGCGCCGATGCACTTGAGCGTGCCCGACGACAGCGCCGGCTTCAGCAGGTTCGACGCGTCGAGCGTACCGCCCGATGCGGCGCCCGCGCCGATCAGCGTATGGATCTCGTCGATGAAGAGGATCGCGTGCGGACGCTCCTTCAGCTCCTTGAGCACCGTCTTCAGACGCTGCTCGAAGTCGCCGCGATACTTCGTGCCCGCAAGCAGCGCGCCCATGTCGAGCGAATACACCTGCGCGTTCGCGAGAATGTCCGGCACCTCGCCGCGCGTGATGCGATACGCGAGGCCCTCGGCGATCGCCGTCTTGCCGACGCCCGCCTCGCCGACGAGGAGCGGATTGTTCTTGCGGCGGCGGCAAAGCACCTGCACGACGCGCTCAACCTCGGACTCGCGCCCGATGAGCGGATCGATGCGGCCGTCCTTCGCCATCTGGTTCAGATTCTGCGTGAACTGCGCGAGCGGCGTTTCCTTCTGCGTGCTCGCGTCGTCGGCTTCCGCGCTCGCATCGGCCGGCTTCGCGGACTCGCTGCTGCTCGTCTTCGCGATGCCGTGCGAGATGAAGTTGACGACGTCGAGGCGTGTCACGCCCTGCTGCTGCAGATAGTAGACCGCGTGTGAATCCTTCTCGCCGAAGATGGCGACGAGCACGTTCGCGCCCGTGACTTCCTTCTTGCCGTTCGACGTCGACTGCACGTGCATGATCGCGCGCTGGATCACGCGCTGAAAACCGAGCGTCGGCTGCGTGTCGACGTCGTCGGTGCCGGGTACGGTCGGCGTGTTGTCGTGGATGAAATTGCGCAGGTTCTGACGCAGGTCCTCGATGTTTGCAGCGCACGCGCGCAACACTTCGGCTGCCGTCGGATTATCCAGCAGCGCCAACAAGAGATGCTCGACCGTAATGAACTCATGCCGCGCCTGGCGCGCTTCCATGAACGCCATGTGCAGGCTGACTTCCAATTCCTGGGCAATCATGCTTCCTCCATCACGCACTGCAGCGGATGCCCGGCCTGCCGCGCATGGGTAACGACTTGCTCGACTTTGGTCGACGCGATGTCTCGCGTATAGACCCCACAAACCCCCCGCCCTTCGCGATGCACCTTCAACATAATCTGTGTGGCCGTTTCGCGATCTTTCTTGAAATACTCCTGCACGATCATCACGACGAATTCCATTGGCGTGAAGTCGTCGTTCAGGAGCACCACCTTGTACATCGAAGGCGGCTTGAGCTTCTGCTCCTTGCGTTCCAGGACGGTGCTGTCCTGCTTGTCCGGGATAATCGCCATACACCCATTCTAAACAACTCGGACAGGCCCGCAATCCTGTCATTAACCGACTGACCAGCCGGCGCCCTCCCCGGCTCCCCCACGTGCGGCAGCGTCCCTTTCACGTCGAACGGGAGCCGGCTGCGGGGCCGGCTCCCGTTCGACGTGCAAGCATGCGGCGTGCCGCCCGCGCATTGTGCATGGATCGAGTATCCCACAACGCGGACAACCTCGAACGCGCGTCACTCAAGCCTGCTATGTGCGACGATTATGCGACTTTTCAAGCCGCCTCGCTCGCTCCGATGCTGCGAAGCAAAGCCGGATAAACCCTGAAAATGGGTTCTTTACAACGTCCCCGTATACGTCTAAAAATTTTCTTGACACTCTATTAAAGAGCGCCAACAATCAAGCTGGCACTTTTTTCAATTTGTCTTTGACAATCGAAAGAGGCCGAGGTGAGCTTGTGAGGGGGGAACGGCTGCGTATGCCGGTCGTTTAGCTTTTCGAGCGTGCTCGTTGTAAGTAGCGACTGTGTGACAGGGGAAGTAGGTATGGCAACTGGTATTGTCAAATGGTTCAATGACGCGAAGGGCTTCGGCTTCATCACGCCCGACGAAGGCGGCGAAGATCTGTTTGCACATTTCTCGGCGATCAACATGCAGGGCTTCAAGACCCTGAAAGAAGGCCAAAAGGTCAGCTTCGAGGTTGTGCAGGGCCCGAAGGGTAAGCAGGCGTCGAACATCCAAGCTGCTTGAGGGCCGTCTGGATCAGGAATAGAAAACCCGGCTTCCAGCCGGGTTTTTTTTCGCCTGCTCGTCGAGCGTCGCGAACTGCGGCAAGCCGAGTGTGCGCTCGGTCGCCGAACTCGGCTGCAACGCATTTCAAACGACTTTCAGCGTTCCCATCATCCCGAGATCCTCGTGCTCGAGGATGTGGCAATGGAACATCCGCTCACCGCGCTCCGTCTGCGTCGTGAGAATCCGCACTTGCTCGCCCTTGCGAACGTTCACCGTGTCCCGCCATGCGCGATAGGGCTCCGGCGTCTTCTTCCCCGCCGTCTCGCGCTCGACCACCTGGAACTGCGTGCCGTGCAAATGAAATGGATGATCCATGTCGGTTTCGTTACGAATCGTCCACGACTCGACATCACCGTGTCGGCTTGTCAACGTCGCACGATGCGGCTCGAACGTCGCGCCGTTCACCATGAAGCGCATGCCGGCCGGTCGGCCGTGCGCGCCCGTGCGCATCATCGCGTCCATGTCCATCTGCTCGCCGAACACGACTTCCTTGCGCGCGACGGGCTCGCCAAGCACGGGCACCGCACGCAGCCGCTCGGGCAGCACGCGCGGCGCGGCGGGCTCGAACGCGATGTCGGCAAGCGGCTGCGCGGGATCGGGCGGCAGGCCGCCATGCCCGGCATCCGACATCGACATCTTGCCGCGATCGTATTCGAGTGCAGTCAGCACCGCGTGCGACGCCTTATCGCCCGCGCGCACGACGAGTTCGGCGCGCTCGCCCGGCGCGAGCAGCAGCGACGTCACGTCGCGCGGCGCATCGAACAGCCCGCCGTCGGTGCCGACGTGCGCGAACGATCGCCCGTCATCGAACGCGATGTGCAGATAGCGCGCGCTGCACGCGTTCCACATGCGCCAGCGCTCGTCGCCGGTGAGTGAAATGCGCGGCCGGCGCGCACCGTTGACGAGCACGAACTGGCCTTGGCGGCCGTTCATCCAATCCATCATGTCGTTCGATGCAATCGTGCCGTCGCGTGCAAGCTTGAGATCGGAGACGAACAGATGCCGCTCGGGCCAGCCAGCCAGCGGATCGTCGGCCGCTCGCACGACGAACGGCCCCGCGAGTCCGCGAAACACCTGCTCGGCCGTCATCATGTGCGGATGCGGGTGATACCAGTACGTACCCGCGCTCCCCTTCGGCAGCGTGAACCGATAGACGCGCGTCGCGCCCGGCGCGACGAGTTCGGACGGATTGCCGTCCTGGTTGGGCGGCACGGGCAGCCCGTGCCAGTGGATCGTCGACGGCTGCGACAGGCGATTGACGAAGCGGATCTCGACCATATCGCCTTCGCGCACGTCGATGAGCGGACCGACAGCCGGCCCCTGCGCGCCCGCGCCGAATTGCCAGAACGTCGTCGGCGCGGCGCCCGGCAGCAGCGCACGCGCGACGGGCTGCGCGGTGAGCGTCGCGCGGAATACGCCCGGCTCGCGGCTCTCGTTCGCGAGCACGCGCAGCGCGGAAAGCGGCGCGCCCGCGGGCAGCGCGTCGGCGGCCGCGAGCGCGGGCGGCGTAAGCTTGCCGTGCCGCGCGCGGGCGGGCGCGGGCTTCATGTCCGGCATGTCGTCCATCCCTTCCATGCCATCCATCGCGCGGCCCGCGGCGAACGCGCCGCGCGCGAAGAGCGACGCGACGGCCGCCGCCAGCGCGCTCGAAAGAAAATGTCTGCGCAACATCGATCGACTCCTGTGTCGCTGAAACGGAGCTTGCGACGATACACCAGTCCGGATGCGCGCCGCTCACTGCTTTCGGTCGCTGCGCGCACGCGTCGCACCAAAACGAAACACCCCGGCGGGCACGAAGCCCGCCGGGGTGTCGTTCGACATCGGCCGAGCCGACGCGCTTACTGCATGTTTTCGATCAGCACCTGGCCGAAGCCCGAGCACGACACTTGCGTCGCGCCTTCCATCAGGCGCGCGAAGTCGTACGTGACGCGCTTGTGCAGGATCGATTTTTCCATCGCGGCGATGATGACGTCGGCCGCTTCGGTCCAGCCGAGGTGGCGCAGCATCATTTCGGCCGACAGGATTTCCGAACCCGGGTTCACGTAGTCCTTGCCCGCGTACTTCGGCGCCGTGCCGTGCGTCGCTTCGAACATCGCGACCGAATCCGACAGGTTCGCGCCCGGCGCGATGCCGATGCCGCCGACTTGCGCGGCGAGCGCATCGGAGATGTAGTCGCCGTTCAGGTTCAGCGTCGCGATCACGTCGTACTCGGCCGGACGCAGCAGGATCTGCTGCAGGAACGCGTCGGCGATCGAATCCTTGATGACGATCTCGTTACCCGTCTTCGGGTTCTTCACGCGCATCCACGGGCCGCCGTCGATCAGCTCGCCGCCGAACTCCTTCTGCGCGAGCGCGTAGCCGGCGTCACGGAACAGGCCTTCCGTGAACTTCATGATGTTGCCCTTGTGCACCAGCGTGACCGACTTGCGGTCGTTGTCGATCGCGTACTGGATCGCCTTGCGCACGAGACGCTCGGTGCCTTCCGTCGACACGGGCTTGACGCCGATCCCCGAGGTTTCCGGGAAGCGGATCTTCTTCACGCCCATCTCGTCCTGCAGGAACTTGATGACCTTCTTCGCCTGCTCCGAGCCGGCCGCCCATTCGATGCCCGCGTAGATGTCTTCCGAGTTCTCGCGGAAGATCACCATGTCGATCTTTTGCGGCTCGCGCACCGGCGACGGCACGCCCTTGAAGTACTGCACGGGGCGCAGGCAGACGTACAGGTCGAGCTCCTGGCGCAGCGCGACGTTCAGCGAGCG
Organism: Burkholderia sp. ABCPW 14; assembly: GCF_001523835.1. Classification (NCBI taxonomy): domain Bacteria; kingdom Pseudomonadati; phylum Pseudomonadota; class Betaproteobacteria; order Burkholderiales; family Burkholderiaceae; genus Burkholderia; species Burkholderia sp. ABCPW 14. Next base: position 40,328 of record NZ_LOVS01000199.1, read on the forward strand.
GATGCCGCCGCCGACCGGGGTCGTGAGCGGCCCCTTGATCGACACGACGTATTCCTTCAGCACCTGCAGCGTCTCTTCCGGCAGCCACACGTCCGGACCGTAGACCTTCGTCGCCTTCTCGCCGGCGTAGATCTCCATCCAGTGGATCTTCTTCTTGCCGGCGTACGCCTTCTCGACCGCCGCGTCGACGACCTTGACCATCACGGGGGTGATGTCGAAGCCCGTGCCATCGCCTTCGATGTAAGGAATGATCGGCTGATCGGAAACGTTGAGCGAGAAATCCTTGTTGACGGTGATCTTGTCACCGCCTTCCGGAACCTTGATGTGCTGATACGGCATGATCGACTCCAGTGATATGGCTGGGCTGGTGGGTATCTGGTTTTGCGCGGTCGGGCGGCGGCGCCTGCCCTGCGCCGGCAACAGCGAGCCGCTATTCTAGCGCTCCCGCGGCGCAAGGCGGCGCGAACCTGGCGTGTCGGCCCCGCACAAGTCTTATATAAGACAAAAGACTTGCCGTTCCGTATTATGCATTAAGATTCCGCCATTTGCCATAGAACGCGGCCCGCGTTGCGCCGCCCGCCACCCGCGAGCCTTGCCCATGCACCTCATCGCTCTCAACAAGCCGTTCGGCACGATCTGCCAGTTCTCCACGCACGAAACCCGCGGGTCGCTCGGCGACTGGGTGAAGACACCCGGCGTCTATCCGGCGGGCCGCCTCGACGCCGACAGCGAGGGGCTCCTCCTCCTCACCGACGACGGCGCGCTGCAGGCGAAGATCGCCGAGCCGCGTCACAAGCTCGTCAAGCGCTACTGGGCGCAGGTCGAGGGCGCGCCGGACGCGGGCGCGCTCGCGACGCTCGAGCGCGGCATCGACCTCGGCGACTACGTAACCCGCCCGTGCCGCGCGCGCTTCGTCACGCCGCCCGACACGCTCTGGCCGCGCAACCCGCCGATCCGCTACCGCGCGGCGATCCCGACGACCTGGATCGAACTCGAGATCGCCGAGGGCAAGAATCGCCAGGTGCGGCGGATGACCGCATCGGTCGGCTTCCCTACGCTGCGCCTCATCCGAGTCGGCATCGGCGCGCTCGACCTGTTCGCGCTCGGCCTCGCGCCCGGCGAAACTCGCGAGTTGCCGCCGCGCGCGCCGTGGGAGCGCGCAAAGCGGCCCGGATGACATTTCGGTGACGCGCGAAACCGTGCGTCAACCGACTGCGAACCCGACGCGTTAAACGACGCAGATGCCACTTCCAGCTATCCGGCATTGGCAGCCGAACCGCAGGTCCGTCGTTCGAGCAACGACCCGCCGCGGACAGGCCGCCCGCAGCGCGGCGAGATTTTTCTCGACGCGCCTGTCAACCGAAAGGTGGATGGCACGTTAGACGACATGACTCCTATGCCGGGTCATTTGGTTAATTAACTAAAGCTGAGGAACACAACATGAACAAACTGATCGCCGCTCTGGTCGCTGGTCTCTTCGCAACGGCTGCTTTCGCGCAAGCTTCGGCTCCGGCCGCCGCTTCGGCTCCGGCTGAGAAGGCTGAAGCTGCTTCGGCACCGGCTAAGAAGGCGCACAAGAAGCACGCACACAAGAAGCATGCGAAGAAGGCGAAGGAAGCCAGCGCCGCTGAAGCCCCGGCTGCTGCTTCGAACTAAGTAAGCAATTTGTAAGACGCAGTTAAGAACACGTTGTTGCCGTTCTGACGGCGTTGCAAGGCAGATCACCGCGAGGCGATCTGCCTTTTCTTTTTGTTTGCCCGCTTCGCGCTGCGCGCCCGATCCGCGCGCCACGCCGCGCTTCGCGTACCATGCGGGTCTCGAATTCCCGACAGGAGCCCTTGCCGTGCGATCTTCCCCGCGCTCTTCGCTCGCCCGTCTCGCGCGAGCCGCCGTCTTTCCGGTCGCGCTCGCGCTCGCCGCGGGCGGCATGCACGCCGCATTTGCGCAAACCGCGCAACTGCCGCCCGGCGCGAAGCAGCCGAGCGAATTCCCGCGCGTCAAGCTGCGCGCCGGCATGTACGTGATCGATGCGGCCGTCGCCGCGAACGACGCCGATCGCGAGCAAGGTCTCATGTACCGCTCGCAGCTCGCGCCGAACGAAGGCATGCTGTTCGTGTTCAACGAGAACGCCGTGCATTGCTTCTGGATGAAGAACACGCTGATCCCGCTGTCGATCGCGTTCGTCCGCGCGGACGGCACGATCACCGACATCGACGAAATGAAGGCCGAGACGACCGACAACCACTGCCCGCGCAACAACGGCGTCTACGCGCTCGAGATGAGCCGCGGCTGGTTCACTTCGAAGGGCATCAAGCCGGGGATGAAGATCGACGGGCTGCCGAAGCCGCAGTGACGCCGGCGGCCGATGCGCGCCGCTCGTCACCGCCCGAAAGCCGGCCGCGCGCCGGCTTTTTTGCGCGCGCCGTCTTCATGCGCGGGCGGCGCGGACCGGTGCGTCGCCGACGGCAAAGACTTGATTGCCGATACATCGCCCGCATCTGCAAAAGCCTCGAGCAAGCGCTATGCTTTAAGTCTCGAAAGAGCGACGGGCCGGCCGCACCGGCCGGCCCGCTTCCGTCCAGAACCATCAGGAGGTTCACGTGCCCCGCAAAACCCCCATCGAGCGCTATCGCAACATCGGTATCAGCGCTCACATCGATGCCGGAAAAACCACGACGACCGAGCGCATCCTCTTCTATACCGGCGTGAGCCACAAGATCGGCGAGGTTCACGACGGCGCGGCCACGATGGACTGGATGGAGCAGGAGCAGGAGCGCGGCATCACGATCACGTCCGCGGCGACGACGGCGTTCTGGAAAGGCATGGCCGGCAATTATCCGGAGCATCGGATCAACATCATCGACACGCCGGGCCACGTCGACTTCACGATCGAAGTCGAGCGCTCGATGCGTGTGCTCGACGGTGCGTGCATGGTCTACGACTCGGTCGGCGGCGTGCAGCCGCAATCCGAAACCGTGTGGCGCCAGGCGAACAAGTACAAGGTGCCGCGGATCGCGTTCGTCAACAAGATGGACCGCGTCGGCGCGGATTTCTTCCGCGTGCAGCGGCAGATCGGCGAGCGCCTGAAGGGCGTCGCGGTGCCGATCCAGATTCCGATCGGCGCGGAAGAGCACTTCCAGGGCGTCGTCGACCTCGTGAAGATGAAAGCGATCATCTGGGACGACGACAGCCAGGGGGTCAAGTTCACGTACGAAGAGATCCCCGAGAACCTGCGCGCGAGCGCCGAGGAATGGCGCGACAAGATGGTCGAGGCGGCCGCCGAGGCAAGCGAGGAACTGCTCGAAAAATACCTGACCGACCATCACTCGCTGACCGAGGACGAGATCAAGGCCGCGCTGCGCAAGCGCACGATCGCCAACGAGATCGTGCCGATGCTCTGCGGCAGCGCGTTCAAGAACAAGGGCGTGCAGGCGATGCTCGACGCCGTGATCGACTACCTGCCGTCGCCCGCCGACGTGCCCGCGATCATGGGCCACGACCTCGACGACAAGGAAGCGGAACGCCATCCGAACGACGACGAGCCGTTCTCCGCGCTCGCATTCAAGATCATGACCGACCCGTTCGTCGGCCAGCTGATCTTCTTCCGCGTCTATTCGGGCGTCGTCGAATCGGGCGACACGGTGCTGAACCCGACAAAGGACAAGAAGGAACGGCTCGGCCGCATCCTGCAGATGCACGCGAACGAGCGCAAGGAAATCAAGGAGGTGCGCGCGGGCGACATCGCGGCCGCGGTCGGCCTGAAGGAGGCGACGACGGGCGACACGCTGTGCGACCCGGCGAAGCCGATCATCCTCGAGAAGATGGAATTTCCCGAGCCGGTGATCTCGCAGGCGGTCGAGCCGAAGACGAAGGCCGACCAGGAGAAGATGGGCCTCGCGCTCAATCGCCTCGCGCAGGAAGATCCGTCGTTCCGCGTGCAGACCGACGAGGAATCCGGACAGACGATCATCTCCGGGATGGGCGAACTGCACCTCGAGATCATTGTCGACCGGATGAGGCGCGAGTTCGGCGTCGAGGCGACGGTCGGCAAGCCGCAGGTCGCGTATCGCGAGACGGTGCGCACCGCCGCGGAGGACGTCGAGGGCAAGTTCGTCAAGCAGTCGGGCGGCCGCGGCCAGTACGGCCATGCGGTCATCAAGCTCGAGCCGAATCCGGGCAAGGGCTATGAGTTCCTCGACGAAATCAAGGGCGGCGTGATTCCGCGCGAGTTCATCCCGGCCGTCGACAAGGGCATCCAGGAAACGCTGAAGAGCGGCGTGCTCGCCGGCTACCCGGTCGTCGACGTGAAGGTGCACCTGACGTTCGGCTCGTATCACGACGTCGACTCGAACGAAAACGCGTTCCGGATGGCCGGCTCGATGGCGTTCAAGGAAGCGATGCGCCGCGCGAAGCCGGTGCTGCTCGAACCGATGATGGCGGTCGAAGTCGAGACGCCCGAGGACTTCATGGGCAACGTGATGGGCGATCTGTCGAGCCGGCGCGGCATCGTGCAGGGGATGGAGGACATCGCGGGCGGCGGCGGCAAGCTCGTGCGCGCCGAGGTGCCGCTCGCCGAGATGTTCGGCTATTCGACGTCGCTGCGCTCGGCGACGCAGGGTCGCGCCACGTACACGATGGAGTTCAAGCACTACGCGGAAACGCCCAACAACGTGTCGGAAGCCGTCATCAACGCGAAGCAGGTCGCGCGCAGGTAAGAAGTCAGCGCTCGGGGCCGCGCTGCGCGGCACGGCGCGACATGCGGCGCGGCCCGCGAATGACGAGCCCGTCCGGAAACGGACGGGCTTTTTTTACGGCACGCACCGCCCGGGCATCGACGAGATCACGGTGACGCTTCATGGCCACCGCCTCGTGACGACCGCCGTCGCCGTCGCCGCGCCACGCTCGGCGTCGCGCTGAGCGCGTCCGCGCTGCGCGACCGTTTCGACACGTTTCGCGACATCGGCGGCACGCTCGGCACTGCGGTGTCCGCAACGTTCCTGCTCGTGCTGGCAGGCGTGAGCCTCGCGATCCTGCGCGATGTGTGGCGGCGCAACCGCCGCGCGCCGGACGGTGCAAACACGGACGCCACGCATGCGCACCGGCCGGCTTCTTCGCGCGCTTGGTGCGTCCGCTGTGCCGGTTCGTCTCGACGAGCCGGCACGTGCATCCGGTCGGCGTGCCGTTTGGCTCAGTTTCAATTCTGTAACCGAAATCGGTCTGCTTGCGATCACCGCTACGCAGGCGAGTCGAGGCCTGCCGCGCTTCGGGATTCTGCTGCTTCCCACGCTGTTCATGGCTGGGATGACGCTGATCGACTCGACGGACGACGTGCTGATGATCCGCACATACGGCTGGGCGATGGACGATCTGCAGCGCAAGCTCCTTGACAACGCGAGCATCACGTTCGTGTCCACGCCGGTCGCACCCGAGACGGGCGGCATCGAGTCGGTCGGCCAGCGGTTCGGCGCGATCGGATTTGCGATTGCCGCACCGTTCCTGGCCGGCTGGATCGCATCGATCCCCTTCCATCGCTGGCAGCGTGCGGCCGACGCGCCGACGCGCTGATTTTCCTCCTGACGTTTCATTTCAGAAACAAAACAGCTTCACCGATGTTTCAGCGCCGCGCTCGCAAAGCGCTCATGCCTTGCGCAATGGGCGTGAGCGGCCGATGGCACGGTTATCGCAGAGAGGGGCTCGCACGGCGGGCCCGCGTGCCGATCGACATTGCCGGCTGGTCACGCACCAGTCCGGATGAAATCGGCCACTGAAACAACGACGCATCTTTGGGCCCCTGGGCAACACACGCATAAAGCGGCGCGGCGACAGGGACTGCGCGCTTCGGGAGACCCATGATGCACAAGACGAAACAGCTGTTCCGCGCGGCGGGACGATGCTATCGCGCGACCTTGCTGGCGGCAGCGGCAACCGCATTCGCTCACTTCTGCGGCTCGTATGCGGTCGCGCAAGAGACCCTGCCCCCAGGGCCGAGCGCCGTGCAGTCGCACGACGAAGCGCCATTCTCCGCGCCGTTGCAAGCGGTGCAGAAAGCGATGCCGGCCGGCAGGCCCGATGTATCCGCCAATACGGGCGTCACGATGCTGCTCGCGGAGCTGGCGTCGCCCTGTTCCGCCGACCCCGTGGCGTGCGGATCCATGCTTCATCTCGCCGACGGCGTGGGGGGCAACGGCGAGAGCGGAATCGGAAGCAGCGGCAGCCCGGGCAACGGCCGTGGAAGCGGTAGCGACGGAAACAACGGGGATGGCGCCGTCGGGCCCGCGGGCATCGGAGTCGGCGGGACGACAGGTTCGACCTCCGGCGGCACGACCGGCACGGGTAGCGGCCGCGGCAACTCCACGGGCAATGCATCGGGCATCGGTAACTCCGGCGGCGGAACGTCGGGTAGTAGTGCGTCAGGTGGCGGCGCTTCGGGTGGCGGTGCTTCGGGTGGCGGTGCTTCGGGTGGCGGTGCTTCGGGTGGCGGTGCTTCGGGTGGCGGTGCTTCGGGTGGCGGTGCTTCGGGTGGCGGTGCTTCGGGCGGCGGTGCTTCGGGTGGCGGTGCTTCGGGTGGCGGTGGCTGTGGTGGCGGCGGCGCGGGTGCGGGCGGT
>NZ_LOVS01000200.1:0-25993 GCF_001523835.1 Burkholderia sp. ABCPW 14
TGAGTTGGCTGAGTTGGCGGAGTTGGCTGAGTTGGCTGAGTTGGCTGAGTTGGCTGAGTTGGCTGAGTTGGCTGAGTTGGCTGAGTTGGCTGAGTTGGCTGAGTTGGCTGAGTTGGCTGAGTTGGCTTCGGGCCCGGCTTCGGCCGCAAGCGCTGCGCGCTTACGCCGTCGCCTGCTTGACCGCGTTGGCGATCGCCTCCGCGTGGCGATTCGCGTCCGCGGCCTGCCGCGCCTCGACCATCACCCGGAGCACGGGCTCCGTGCCCGACGCGCGGATCAGCACCCGGCCGCTGCCCGCGAGCGCCTGCTCCGCGGAATCGATCGCGCGCCGGATCGCATCGCAGCCCTTCCAGTCGGCGCCCGGCTTCATCCGGACGTTGATCAGCTTCTGCGGAAACAGCGTGACGCCCTCGAGCATCTGCGCAAGCGTCTTGCCGCTGCGCTTCAGCGCCGCGAGCACGAGGAGCGCCGACACGATCCCGTCGCCCGTCGAGTGCCGATCGAGCGACAGGATATGACCCGAGCCCTCGGCGCCCAACTGCCAGCCGCGCTCGCGCAACTGCTCGAGCACGTAGCGATCGCCAACCGCCGCCCGCACGAACTGCACGCCCGCTTCTTTCAGCGCGACTTCGACGGCGAAATTCGTCATTAGCGTTCCAACCGCCCCCACGACATGGCCGTTAGTTGCAATGCGGTCCTGGACGAGCACGTACAGCAACTCGTCGCCGTTGTACAGCCGGCCGGCATGATCGACGACGAGCAGACGGTCCGCATCGCCATCGAGCGCGATGCCGAGATCAGCGTGATTCGCCCGCACCGCGCGCATCAGCGCGTCGGGCGCCGTCGCGCCGACGCCGTCATTGATGTTGAAGCCGTTCGGCGCAACGCCGATCGGAATCACGTCCGCACCGAGCTCATGAAACACGTGCGGCGCGACTTGGTACGCGGCGCCGTGCGCGCAATCGACGACGAGCTTCATGCCGCGCAGATCGAACGCGGCCGGGAACGTGCTCTTGCAGAACTCGATGTAGCGGCCGGCCGCGTCGTCAAGACGCCGCGCCTTGCCGAGTCCGTCCGACGGTGCGCAGTCGAGCGGCTTGTCGAGCCATGCTTCGATCGCCGCCTCCGTCTCGTCCGGAAGCTTGTTGCCGTCCGCCGAGAAGAACTTGATGCCGTTGTCGTGATACGGGTTGTGCGACGCGCTGATCACGACGCCCGCCGATAGCCGCAGTGCGCGCGTGAGATACGCGACACCCGGCGTCGGCATCGGGCCGGCAAGCATCACGTCGACGCCCGCCGCCGAAAAGCCGGCCTCGAGCGCGGCTTCGAGCATGTAGCCGGACACCCGCGTGTCCTTGCCGATCAGCACGGTCGGACGCGCGCCCGACGCAGCGCGCCCCGATGCGCTCGCGAGCACCTTGCCCGCCGCGTAGCCGAGCCGCAACACGAAATCGGGCGTGATCGGCGCCTCGCCGACCTTGCCGCGAATGCCATCCGTGCCGAAATAACGACGTCCCATGTAGAACCTTCCTCCTTGTTTCGACTTATGCTAACCGCGCGGCATCGCGCACGGCGCTCCATACTTTCAGTGCGTCGACGGTCGCCGCGACGTCATGCACGCGCACGATCGCCGCGCCCCGCTCGGCCGCGCAGACCGCTGCGGCAACACTCGCCGCAACGCGCTCCGGTGCCGGCTTGCCGATCAGCACGCCCAGCATCGACTTGCGCGACATGCCGGCAAGAATCGGATACGCGCGCCCGTCGGGCCGGACGGGCGCCGTCTCCGGCAAATGCGCGAGCAGCGCATAGTTGTGTTCTATCACCGACTTGCCAAAACCGAACCCCGGATCGACGCTGATACGCCGAGGATCGACGCCTGCCTGCACGAGCGCATCGGCCCGCTCGGCGAGAAACGCGCGCACGTCGGCGACGACGTCTCGATAATCGGGCTCATGCACCTGCATCGTCTGTGGCTCGCCCAGCATGTGCATCACGCAAAGGCCACACGTGCTGTCGCGCACGGTTTCGATCGCCCCCGGCTGACGCAGGCCCCAGATGTCGTTGATCAGATCGGCGCCCGCCGCGAGCGACGCGCGCATCACGGCCGGCTTGTACGTGTCGATCGACAGCGGCACGTTCATGCCGCGCAACGCCTCGACGAGCGGAATCACGCGCTCGAGCTCCTCGTCGAGCGGCACGGGCGGCGCGCCGGGGCGCGTCGATTCACCGCCGATGTCGATGATGTCGGCGCCTTCGGCGACCATCTGCTCCGCCTGCGCGAGTGCGGCGTCACGGTCGACGTAGCGGCCGCCGTCGGAGAACGAGTCGGGAGTGACGTTGAGAATGCCCATCACGAGCGGCCGCTCGAAGGTCAGCGTGAAACGGCCGCATTGCAACGGTTCGGGAATGGAAAAAGCGGGATCGGGATTGGGCACGAGCGGAGCGTCGAATCGAACGCGATGGAAAAGCGTCAGACAAGAATGCAAAACGGGCCGGTGTGACAGCCACACCAGCCCGTGAACGAAAGCCTTGATCGTTTATGCCGGCGCGGTGGCGTTGCCCGGCTTGACTTCGGCGCCGGACGAACCGCCCGACGGCGAATCGCTCGCCGGCGGCGCACTCTTCGGCGAACGCGGCGGACGTCCTTCCATGATGTCGTTGATCTGATCGGAGTCGATCGTCTCCCACTCCATCAGCGCGGCCGTCATCGCCTCGACCTTGTCGCGGTTTTCTTCAAGCAGACGGCGCGCAAGGTTGTATTGCTCATCGAGCACGTGGCGGATTTCCGCATCGACCTTCTGCTGCGTCGCCTCCGAGATCGTGCGCGTGAAGCCGCGGCCGAACGGGCTCGCATCGTTCTCGTCGTCGACGTAGACCATCGGTCCGAGCGCGTCGGTCATCCCGAAGCGGGCCACCATCGCGCGCGCGGTCTGCGTCGCCTTGTTGAAATCGTCCGACGCACCCGTGCTGATCAGGTTCAGGAACAGCTCTTCCGCCACCCGGCCGCCGAACAGGATCGCCAGGCGATCGAGCAGGTAATCCTTCGAGTACGTCTCGTTGTCATGCTCCGGCAGTTGCCACGTCACGCCGAGCGCACGGCCCCGCGGGATGATCGTGACCTTGTGGACCGGATCGGCCTTCGGCAGCAGCTTCGCGATCACCGCGTGGCCCGACTCGTGGTAAGCGGTCGCGCGCTTCGCTTCTTCGCGGATCACGGCCGACTTGCGCTCCGGCCCCATGAAGATCTTGTCCTTCGCGTCTTCGAAATCCTGCATTTCGACGATCCGCTTGCCGCGGCGCGCCGCGAAGAGCGCGGCCTCGTTGACGAGGTTCGCGAGATCGGCGCCCGAGAAGCCCGGCGTGCCGCGCGCGATGACCGCCGCGTCGACGTCGTTGGCGATCGGCACCTTGCGCAGGTGCACGCGCATGATCTGCTCGCGACCGCGAATGTCCGGCAGACCGACATAGACCTGGCGGTCGAAACGGCCCGGACGCAACAGCGCCTTGTCGAGCACGTCGGAGCGGTTCGTGGCGGCGATCACGATCACGCCGGAATTCGCCTCGAAGCCGTCCATCTCGACGAGCATCTGGTTGAGCGTCTGCTCGCGCTCGTCGTTGCCGCCGCCCATGCCGGCGCCGCGATGGCGGCCGACCGCGTCGATTTCGTCGATGAACACGATGCAGGGCGCATGCTTCTTCGCCTGCTCGAACATGTCGCGCACCCGGGCCGCGCCGACGCCGACGAACATTTCGACGAAGTCCGAACCCGAGATGCTGAAGAACGGCACCTTCGCCTCGCCCGCGATGGCGCGCGCGAGCAGCGTCTTACCGGTGCCGGGAGGCCCGACGAGCAGCACGCCGCGCGGGATGCGGCCGCCGAGCTTCTGGAATTTCTGCGGATCGCGCAGGAAGTCGACGAGCTCGGACACTTCCTCCTTCGCTTCGTCGCAGCCGGCGACGTCGGAGAAATTGACCGCGTTGTTGTTCTCGTCGATGAGCCGGGCGCGCGACTTGCCGAACGAGAACGCGCCGCCCTTACCGCCCCCCTGCATCTGTCTCATCATGTAGAACCAGAACACGATGATGAGCAGCGTGGGACCGAGATAATAGAGCGCGGAGACGAGCGCGTTCGGCTCGTCATCGGCCTTGCCGCTGACTTGCACGCCGTACTTCATCAGATCGCCGACCATCCAGATGTCGCCCGGCGACACGATCTGATATTTCTGACCATCTGCGGGAGTGACGGTGAGGTTGCGCCCCTGCACGATGACGTTCTTGACCTTGCCGTTCTTCGCGTCATCCATGAACTGCGAATAGGAGACGCCTTCCTGGACGCGGGGCTTGTCGAACTGCTTGAACACCGTAAACAGCACCAGTGCGATCACGAGCCACACTGCTGCCTTCGAAAACATATTGTTGTTCAAAGCACCACTCCTTCACTCATAGACGAGCGCCTACATTTGCCTTGCGGCGCCCCTCAGGCATTCTAATCCAGTCCGCAGCCCCTCGCCATAAGGATTCGCTACCGCGCCGATAGGCGCGCGGCACGACTGGCAAGGGCTCCGGCGCATCCTGCCGCGCCATGCCACTTCAGCGCAGCTGCTTTAGATGCCGACCCAAAATAAACGTTTCGGACGATTTGTCGCGGGAAGCTTTTGGCTTGCGCGGCGCCACCGTTTTAAATTGGTGCTTGAATTTCTCGACAATCTGGCTGTAGCCGCTGCCGTGAAAGCACTTCACTAAAAGGGCGCCATCCGGCTTCAGGTGATTTTGCGCAAATTCGAGCGCCAGATCGCAGACATGCTCGATGCGCGCCGCATCCGCGACCGCCACGCCGGACAGGTTGGGGGCCATGTCGGAAATTACAAGGTCGACCGGGCGTCCGGCGAGCAATTCCTCCAATTGGCGCAGCACGTCGTCGTCGCGGAAGTCGCCCTGGATGAAATGGACGTCGGCCACGGGCTCCATCGGCAGCATGTCGAGCGCGATGATCGTCCCGTCGATGCCGCCCTCGCGCACCGCGTCGCGCCGCTTGCCCTGCGCGAGCTTGTTGCGCGCGTACTGGCTCCAGCTCCCCGGCGCCGCGCCCAGATCGACGATCACCTGGCCCGGACGGATCAGCTTGTCCTGCTCGTCGATTTCCTTCAGTTTGTATGCCGCGCGCGCGCGATAGCCCTCCCGCTGCGCCATTTTGACGTACGGGTCGTTGATGTGGTCGTGCAACCAGGAATGGTTAAAGCGGTTCTTTGCCATGCGATGGAGAGATTACTGCCGATTGCTTCGTGAAGCCGCGCTTTTAGCGGATAATACGGCTCTTATTGGCGCGGCTTTCGGCCCCGACGGGCCCAAGCCGCGATTTTACGTGGTTTCGGCGCGCCGCCGCGGAAGAGCTTCGCCGCTTGCCCCGGTGGGTCCGCCTTCAATTTGATTCGAATTCCTCATTCCGATGCCCGCCCTTTCGCTTTCCCCCGCCGAGCGCTCCGCGCTGCGTTCCCAAGCCCATGCGCTCAAGCCCGTCGTGCTGATCGGCGCTGAAGGGCTCACCGACGCCGTGCTCGCCGAGATCAAGGTCCACCTCGTCGCTCACCAGTTGATCAAGATCCGCGTGTTCGGCGACGAGCGCGACGAGCGCGTCGCGATCTACGACGAAATCTGCGACCGTCTGAGCGCCGCGCCGATCCAGCACATCGGCAAGCTGCTCGTGATCTGGAAGCCCGAGCAGGCCGAAGAGGCGCCGCAGCGCGGCCGCCGCGGCGTGCCGAGCGCGCGCGAAGCCGCCCGCGCAGGCGCTCGGCAAGCAGCCGACGACGACCGCGCCGCGAAGGGCCGCGCGCCGCGCGTCGTCAAGGTGGTCAAGCAGTCACCGGACAAGCCGGTGCGCCGGCCGAAGCCGCAGCAGGTGCGCGTGCTCGGCAACGAGCGCGTGACGGCGGGCGGCAACGTCAAGCGTGCGAAGAAGCGCCAGTCTAGCGCGAAGCGCCAGCACCAGAACGGGAAGTGATCATCGTCGGGCTTGTCGCGCGGCCCGATCGGCCGCCGGCCGGCAAGCCCGCGCGCCGAACGAAGCGCGCAAGCGGCGCGCCGGCTCAGACGCGCCGTTCGTCGCCGAGCGGGCTCGCGTCGCCCTTCCCCGGCAGCCGCCAGATCAGCCATATGCCGAGCAGGCTCTCGACGAGATAGAAAAAGCTCGACACGCCGTGCAGGAGCGCGAAGCGCCCCGCATAGGCGGAATGGCCGACGTCGGCACCCGCCTCGAGCGCCGCGACCCGCAGCGCGTTCATGAACGGCTGCAGCGCGAAATAACCGATCAGCACGCAGCCGAGCATCGCCGCGAGCAGCAAGCGCAGCGGCCGATAGGCGTCGTGGCCGCGCCGCACAAGCAGATTCGACAAGCCGATCAACAGCACGCCGCACACCGCGCCGATCGTCGCCTCGATGCTGAAGAGGCGCGCGGCAACGGAGCCGGCCGTCATCCGCTCGAGCGTCGCGAACAGCACCGGTGCGACCGCATAGCCGATCGTCAGCAGACTGCCGACCCAGACGGTCGCCGGCAGGCGAAACAGCCGGTGCGGCGCGGCGGAAGCAGCCATCAGATGTACAGCACCGAAATGATCTCGTACTCGCGTACGCCACTCGGCGCCTGGACTGCCGCGACGTCGCCTTCGGACTTGCCGATCAGCGCGCGCGCAATCGGCGAGCTGACCGAGATCAGGCCGTGGTCGATGTCGGCTTCGTCATCGCCGACGATCTGGTACTTGACGGTGTTGCCCGTCTCGAGATCCTCGAGCTCGACCGTCGCGGCGAACACCACGCGGCCGTCGGCGTCGACGGCGGTCGGATCGATGACCTGCGCGGCCGACAGCTTCGATTCGATTTCCGCGATACGACCTTCGATGAAGCCCTGTTTTTCCTTCGCGGCGTCGTATTCGGCGTTTTCGGACAAGTCACCCTGCGCACGCGCTTCGGCGATCGCGTTGATGACGGCCGGTCGCTCAACCGACTTGAGGCGCTGCAATTCGTCGCGCAATTGATCTGCGCCACGCTTCGTCAACGGAATGGTGCTCATAAACGATTCAATAGCTAATAACGGCTATAAAAAAAATCACCGCGATTAAGCGCATTTCCGGAACACCGGAAACGCCGCTTAATCGCGGCACGTGTTGCTTCGACAGGTAACTGGAGGCTTAGTTTAGGCGACCATGCAGACCTTGTAAATCATAGACTTCCAAGTTCTTCAGGTAGCGAAGACCCTCCACCGCCGCGCGCGCGCCGGACATCGTCGTGTAGTACGTGACCTTGTGCGCCTGCGCGCTCATGCGGATCGAACGCGAATCGGCGATGGCCGCGCGCGTCTCGTCGACGGTCGTGAACACGAGCGCGATCTCGCCGTTCTTGATCATGTCGACGATGTGCGGGCGACCGTCCTTCACCTTGTTCACGACCTTCACCGGCACGCCCGCGGCCTCGATCGCAGCGGCGGTGCCGCGCGTCGCGACGAGCGGATAGCCGAGATCGTGCAGCATCCGCGCGACCTCGACCGCCTTCGGCTTGTCCGCGTCCATCACCGTGAGGAGCACCGTGCCCGACTCCGGCAGGCGCGAGCCCGCCGCGAGCTGCGACTTGAAGAGCGCTTCGCCGAACGTCGTGCCGACGCCCATCACCTCGCCCGTCGAGCGCATCTCCGGCCCGAGCACCGGGTCGACGGTCGGGAACTTGATGAACGGGAACACCGCTTCCTTCACGCTGAAGTACGGCGGCTCGACTTCCTTCGTCACGCCCTGCTCCGCGAGCTTCTGGCCGACCATCGCGCGCGCGGCGATCTTCGCGAGCGGCAGGCTCGTCGCCTTCGACACGTACGGCACCGTGCGCGATGCGCGCGGGTTCACTTCGAGCACGTAGATGATGTCCTCTTTCGAGCCATCCGCCGAATTTGCATCGGCAGGCACCTGCTGAATCGCGAACTGCACGTTCATCAGGCCGACCACGTTCAGCGCCTTCGCCATCGCGCCAGTCTGGCGCTTCAGCTCGGCGACCGTTTCCTTCGACAGCGAATACGGCGGCAGCGAGCATGCCGAATCGCCCGAGTGGACGCCCGCCTGCTCGATGTGCTCCATCACGCCGCCGATGAACACGGCATCGCCGTCGCAGATGCAGTCGACGTCGCATTCGATCGCGTCGTTCAGAAAGCGGTCGAGCAGCACCGGCGAATCGTTCGACACCTTCACCGCCTCGCGCATGTAGCGCTCGAGATCGCGCGGCTCATGGACGATTTCCATCGCTCGCCCGCCCAGCACGTACGACGGGCGCACGACGAGCGGATAGCCGATTTCGTCGGCGAGCGCGAGCGCTTCGTCTTCGGCGCGCGCGGTGCGGTTCGGCGGCTGGCGCAGGCCGAGGTCCTGCAAGAGCTTCTGGAAGCGTTCGCGGTCTTCGGCCGCGTCGATCATGTCGGGCGACGTGCCGATGATCGGCACGCCGTGCGCTTCGAGATCGAGCGCGAGCTTGAGCGGCGTCTGGCCGCCGTACTGGACGATCACGCCGACGGGCTTTTCCTTGTCGACGATCTCGAGCACGTCTTCGAGCGTCAGCGGTTCGAAGTACAGACGATCGGACGTGTCATAGTCGGTCGACACCGTTTCCGGGTTGCAGTTGACCATGATCGTCTCGTAGCCGTCCTCGCGCATCGCGAGCGCCGCGTGCACGCAGCAGTAATCGAACTCGATGCCCTGGCCGATCCGGTTCGGGCCGCCGCCCAGCACCATGACCTTCTTGTTCGTCGTCGGCTGTGCCTCGCACTCTTCCTCATAGGTCGAGTACATGTAGGCCGTCTTCGTCGCGAACTCGGCCGCGCACGTGTCGACGCGCTTGTAGACCGGGCGCACGTTCAGTTCGAGACGGCGTGCGCGCACGTCGCCGGGCGTCGCGCCGAGCAGCTTCGCGAGGCGGCGGTCGGAGAAGCCGCTCTGCTTCAGATAATGCAGCTCGTCTTTCGTCAGGCTCGCAAGCGTGCGGCCGGAGAGCGCCTTTTCCTTCAGCACGATCTGCTCGATCTGCTCGAGGAACCACGGATCGATCGCCGTCTCCTCGAAGATCTGCTCGCGCGACATGCCGACGCGGAATGCATCGCCGACGTACCAGATCCGGTCCGGACCCGGCTCGCCGATTTCACGGATGATCTCGTCGCGGCTCGTCGTCTTCTCGTCGAGGCCGTCGACGCCGACTTCGAGGCCGCGCAGCGCCTTCTGGAACGACTCCTGGAACGTGCGGCCGATCGCCATCACTTCGCCGACCGACTTCATCTGCGTCGTCAGGCGCGAATCGGCTTCACGGAATTTCTCGAACGCGAAGCGCGGAATCTTCGTGACGACGTAGTCGATCGTCGGCTCGAACGACGCCGGCGTCTGGCCGCCCGTGATCTCGTTCTTCAGCTCGTCGAGCGTGTAGCCGATCGCGAGCTTCGCCGCGACCTTCGCGATCGGGAAGCCCGTCGCCTTCGATGCGAGCGCCGACGAACGCGACACGCGCGGGTTCATTTCGATGACGACCATCCGGCCGTCCTTCGGATTGATCGCGAACTGCACGTTCGAGCCGCCCGTGTCGACGCCGATCTCGCGCAGCACCGCAAGCGACGCGTTGCGCAGGATCTGGTATTCCTTGTCGGTGAGCGTCTGCGCCGGCGCGACCGTGATCGAGTCGCCCGTGTGCACGCCCATCGGGTCGAGGTTCTCGATCGAGCAGACGATGATGCAGTTGTCGGCGCGGTCGCGCACGACTTCCATCTCGTATTCCTTCCAGCCGAGCAGCGACTCTTCGATCAGCAGCTCGCGCGTCGGCGACAGGTCGAGACCGCGCTTGCAGATCTCTTCGAACTCTTCGCGGTTGTACGCGATGCCGCCGCCCGAGCCGCCCAGCGTGAACGACGGACGGATCACCGACGGGTAGCCGCTGCCGCCCGTGGCCACCGCGATTTCCGCGTGCACCTTGAGCGCTTCGTCCATCGAGTGCGCAATGCCGGACTTCGCCGAGCCGAGGCCGATCTTCGTCATCGCGTCCTTGAACTTCTGGCGGTCTTCCGCTTTGTCGATCGCCGCGGGCGACGCGCCGATCAGCTCGACCGCGTACTTCTCGAGCACGCCGTGGTGATGCAGGTCGAGCGCGCAGTTGAGCGCGGTCTGGCCGCCCATCGTCGGCAGGATCGCGTCCGGGCGCTCCTTGTCGATGATGCGCTCGACGACTTCCCACGTGATCGGCTCGATGTACGTGACGTCCGCCGTGTTCGGATCGGTCATGATCGTCGCCGGATTGCTGTTGACGAGGATGACCTTGTAGCCCTCTTCACGCAACGCCTTGCATGCCTGCGCGCCCGAATAGTCGAACTCGCACGCCTGGCCGATGATGATCGGGCCGGCGCCGATGATGAGGATGCTGTTGATGTCTGTGCGTTTTGGCATGGCTCTTGGGATTCAAAAAATAATCGTTGATGCGCGATCGGCGGGCGGCGACGCTCAGCTCATCGTCGCGAGCGCGAGCTTCACGGAAAAGCCGACGAACAGGCCGCCCACGCCGCCCGACGCGCTCGCCGCGAGCTTGCGGCGGCGCCGGAAATGGTCGGCGAGACGCGCACCCGTGAAGATCAGCGTGCTCAGGTACAGCAAGCTCGCGAGTTGCGCGATCGCGCCCAGCACGACGAACGACAGCGCCGGATGCGCGTAGGCCGGATCGACGAACTGGATGAAGAACGAGATGAAGAACAGGATCGCCTTCGGATTCAGGAGGCTCACGACGAGCGCCTTTCGGAACGGCCGCTCGCCATCGACCGCGGGCGGCACGTCGCCGCCCACGTCCGCGCGCCGGGCGAGCTTGCGCCATGCGCCGCGCAGCATGCCGACGCCGATGTACAGCAGGTACGCGGCCCCGCCGTACTTGACGACCGAGAACAGCAGCGGGTTCGCCTTCAGCAGCGACGCGACGCCCGCGGCCGACAGCACCATCAGCACGGCGTCGCCGAGGAACACGCCGCACGCGGCCCGATAGCCGGTCTTCACGCCGCGCTGCGCGGCAAGCGACAGCACGTACATCGAGTTCGGCCCCGGCAGCAGGATGATGAACACCACTCCGAACACATAGGTCCAGAGATCCGTGATGCCGAGTGCGTGGCCGAACATGATGCGAGACTCCTTGATCGAAATGCGGCGGCGTCAGGCGCTGCGTGCCTTCGCCGCGTCCATCAGCGCGGTGAAGCGGTCGAACAGATAGCCGATGTCGTGCGGACCGGGCGACGCTTCCGGATGGCCCTGGAAGCAGAACGCGGGCTTGTCGGCCAGCTCAAAGCCTTGCAGCGTGCCGTCGAACAGCGACACGTGCGTCGTGCGCGCGTTCGCGGGCAACGAATCGGCGTCGACCGCGAAGCCGTGGTTCTGCGACGTGATCACGACACGGCCGTTCGCGAGATCCTTCACCGGATGGTTCGCGCCGTGGTGGCCCGTCTTCATCTTGAGCGTCTTCGCGCCGACCGCGAGGCCCATGATCTGGTGGCCGAGGCAGATGCCGAAGGTCGGCACGCCGCGCTCGATGAATTCCTGAGTCGCGGCGATCGCGTAGTCACACGGCTCCGGGTCGCCGGGGCCGTTCGACAGGAAGATGCCGTCCGGATTGAGCGCGAGCGCGTCAGCCGCGCTCGACTGCGCGGGCAGCACCGTCACGTGGCAGCCGCGCTCGGCGAGCATTCGCAGGATGTTGTATTTCACACCGAAGTCGTACGCGACGACGCGGTAGCGCGGCGCCTCCTGCATCCCGTAGCCGCTGCCGAGGCGCCATTCGGTCTGCTTCCACTCGAACGGCTTCGTCGTCGACACGACCTTCGCGAGATCCATCCCCGCGAGGCCCGGGAACGAGCGCGCGAGCGCGATCGCCTTCGCTTCGTCGTCGGAGCCCGTCAGGATGCAGCCGTTTTGCGCGCCCTTGTCGCGCAGGATGCGGGTCAGCTTGCGGGTGTCGAGGCCCGCGATCGCGACGACGCCTTCGTCGCGCAGGTAATCGCCAAGCGAGCGCTCCATCCGGAAGTTCGACGCGAGCGCGGGGAGATCGCGCACGATGAGGCCGGCGGCATGGACTTTCGTCGCTTCGACGTCTTCGGCGTTCACGCCGACGTTGCCGATGTGCGGATAGGTCAGCGTGACGATCTGGCGCGCATAGCTCGGATCAGTGAGGATTTCCTGATAGCCGGTGATCGCGGTGTTGAACACGACTTCGCCGATCGTATGGCCGGCCGCGCCGATCGAATAACCACGAAAGACCGTGCCGTCGGCGAGTGCGAGCAAAGCGGGAGAAAAAGACGGCAACACGGGGGGCTCCTTGGGGGACACCCTTGCCGCCGACCTGTCTATCCTGCCGCGCGCTTGCGGGCCGTGTGATGCATCACGGCGCGCGTGGGCGCTTGCGCGCGCGGGCTTGCGGTCGAGCGCGAAACGGCGCGCGCGGGCGCGGGTTTCGCGGCATCGCCTGCGTCAAGCGGCGTGCGGCGGACGAACGGGATGATGGAGGTAGGCGCTAGGGTGCGAGGTTGATTAGCACAAACTTTCAAATTATAGCGTGAAATTGGCCTTATCTTCAATCGGTCGGCGCACGTCGTGCGGGCTCGCGCCTGCCCGGGCGCCGGCGCGGCAGGCCTCGCCCACGCCTTCGCCGACCGCGGCGAACCGGCACGCGCCGCGCACGGCCCGCCCGCTCCGCGTCACGCGGACCGCCGAAATTCGTTGGGCGACATCGCCTTCCACCGCCTGAACGCGCGCGCGAACGCGGACGGCTCCGAATAGCCGAGCCGCTCCGAGACCTCCGCGACGGTCAATGTCGTGGTCGCGAGCAGCGCTTCGGCCAGCGTTTCGCGAATCTCGTCGACGACCGTCTCGTAATCCGTCCCCTCGTCCGCGAGCCGCCGCCGCAACGTGCGCGCGCTCACGCCAAGTTCCGCCGCGAGCGCCGTCATCGTCGGGCCGCGCGCCGGATCGCCCGCGAGGTGCCGGCGCACGCGCCCGGCCCAGCCTTCGCTGCGACGGCGGCGTTCGAGCACGCGCCGGCATTCGTCTTCGCAAAGCCGCCGCGTCAGCGAGTTGCGCTGCGGCAGCCTCACATCCAGACAACGCACGTCGACCGTCAACGCGTTTTCCTCCGCGCCGAACTCGGGCGACGCGTCGAACAGCGTTCGGAAGCGATCGGCATACGACGGCGCCTCCATCTTGAGCGCAAGGCGCTTGACCGGCAAGTTCGCCGCATCGAGATCGAACTGCAGCGTGATCAATGCGGCCACCGTGATTTCGACCAGCACGCCGCGCACGTCGCCGGGCAGGTCGCGGTCGTCGATCACGAGCGTCGCGTCTTCGCCGCGCGTGGTCGGCCGGATGTCGCAGAAGGTCGACGTCAACTGAAGATGGCGCAGTCCGACCGACACGGCGTGGGCGAATGTCGCGCTGCTCAGGAGCGCGAATCCCCAGATTCCGTAAGCGGTTGCGTGGCAGCGCCGGCCGACTTCAATACCGAGGGGGAAATCCGGCCCCAGAAACCGCATCAGATTGCGGACGATGTGCAACTCCTGTGCCGCGGCCACGGTGGCCTCCGGCCGATCGAGCAACTCTGGCGCGACGCCGCTGCCATCCAGACACTGACGTACGCCCAGTCCTTGCTCGACGCCTATGTCCACCAGCACGCGTGTCGTGTTGACGGGGCGAACGAAATCCCAGCGAGCGAGCTTGACCGTCAAGGTGGCCTCAAATGTCTAGAACACGCCCAATATGCCATTGCCCAATGTAACGTTCAATGCGATCTTTCCCGCACGGCCCAGGCCTCGACGACGGCCTGGCGGGCCGCCGCGCACCGTCGTTGCCCGCGCCACTGCCGCCGCCTGCGCGTCTGACGGCTACGGCGTCCGGCGGCGCATCGCGGCGCCCACGCCCGGCACTTTTCCCGGCATGCCAAACAACCGTGATTCGAGTTCACTGGCGCTCAGGAGACACAAGCTGCGCCACGGCAGCCAACCGGCTCGTTGTCCAGCCGGCAGTAGCTCGGCGACAACTCGAGTTAGAAGCAAATCGAAGATGTAAGGAGACGACATGAGCACCGCCATCGACACGAGCGCCTCCGCCGCGCCCGCGTTGCCCCTGATCGACAGCGCGCACCGTCACCGCGGCTGGCGCGGATTGCGCGGCTACGCGCTGGCCAAGGTGGCCATGCAGATTCTGCGGCCCGTCGAGCCATCCGTGCGCCACGGCCTGCCCGCGCCGACGATCTTTCCGCCGGACGGCGGCGCACGCCGGTTCGGCCTGATGCACTACGGCATCATGATTCCGGATTTGCCGGCGCCCCACCATTTCATGGCCAGCGCGATCATCCTCGGCAGCGCGGGCATGCGCGTGTTCGACACCGATTTCGCGGCCGCGCCGGGCGACGGCCCGCTGCAGACCGCGACGCTCGTGCACGGCACGGCGGCCGCCGTCGATCGTCACTTCACGCGCTATTCGATCCCGCGCGACGCGGAATGGCGCGCCGACGGCAGCCTGCTGCGCCTCGGCAAGGATCTGGAGCTGAGCGGCCGCTATCCGGAGTTCCTGCTGAAGAGCCGTCGCCAGGGCTTCGCGGTCGATCTGTCGCTGACGGCCACAGGCGACGTCACGTGGTTCGCGAAAGGCCTCTTCTATGAACACATCGCACTCGTCACCCGCTATCGGGGCACGATCGAGCACGAAGGCGCAGCGACCGAGGTGTCGGGCCTCTGCACCTATGAATATGCGCGCGGCACGTCGCCGTATCTGCTCTACAACCGCTTCCTGCCGAAAGCCGCCAAGCTGCCCTGGGACGTGTTCAGCTATCAGGTGATCGATCTCGACGCCGATACGCAGTTGCTGCTCGCGCACGTCCAGGTCGACGGCCATCCGGCGTTGACGAGCGCGTATCTGCGCATCGTCGGCCAATGCGCGCACCGGCTCGACGCCGATGTCCATTTCCGGGTGCTGAGCACGCAGGCGCGGCCGGCCGTCGCGCCGGACGGCTCCGAGATGCGGCTGCCCGAGACATTCGCCTGGCGCGTGCGCGACCGGCAAGGCCGCAATCTGTTCGCCATCGACGCGACGGTCGACACGCCGATGCTGTTCGGCATCGGCACGGGCTACGTCGGCGGCTATCGCTGGGAAGGCGAGCGTGACGGCCGGCCGGCGAGCGGACGCGGATACGTCGAGTACGTCGACCAGCGCAGATGAAGCGCGCGACGCCGCCGACGCGCAGTCGCGGCCGCAGAAAGACAAACGCGCGACATCTCGCGCGCCTTTCGCCGCCGCGATCCGGACCGGCACGCCACTTCGCCCGCGCCGTGCGCGGCCGATGCGCGCGTCAGCCCGCGCGCCGCGCCGACTTGTCGAGCGCGCGGTCGGGCAGCACGTACCAGACCGCGCTCGCGATCTGCAGCGCGACGAGCACGCCCCACGCGGTCAGGTGCGCGCCCGCCGGATAGTGCCCCGCATGCGTCGGCCACCGCGACAGCACCGCGCCCACACCGACCTGGAAGCCGAAGATCAGGACGAAGATGACGAGCGTGAGCGTCGTGTTCGCGCGGCCGATCAGATGAACGGGGAAGTATTCGGCGAGCACCGCGTAGCTCAGGATGCCGACGCCGCCGAACACGCCGTACGCTGCCCACAGCACGACGGCGGGCAGCGGCGCGCGCAGCATGATCGCGAGTTGCGTCGCGACGAAGAGCGCCATTCCCACGCCGCAGAACGCGTACAGCGACACGCCGCGCCGCTCGAGCCCGCGCGCCGCCGCGCCGAAGCCGACGCAGCCCGCCATCATCGCGAAGCCGAGCACCGACACGAGCGCGGCCGCGTCGCGCGGCGCGAAGCCGCTCACGTCGCGCAGGTACGCGCCGACCCATAGCGACTGCATCGCATAGAACACGCCCTGCGTGACGACCGAGAACGACGCGATCTTCCAGAACGTGCGGTCCGCGATGATCCGCCAGGTGCCGGCGAACTGCGCGGCGACGCTCGCGTTTTGGCGGCCCTGCTCCGCTTCGGGCGCGAACGCCCACAAAGCGGCCGCGACCGCCACCGTGAACGCGCCGAGCCCCGCGCACACCGCACGCCAGCCGGCGAAGCCGAGCAGCCATGCGAGCGGCGAGCCGACCGCAACGCCGCCCAGGCCGCCCACCGCCATCACGAAGCCGTTCAGGAGCGGCAGCCGCGCGACCGGGAAATGCTGCGCGAGCGCCTTGAACGCGCCGCCGAGGCACACCGACACGCCGATGCCGATCAGAAGCCGCCCGGCCATCATCGTGCCGACGTCGTGCGCGGCGCCGAACACCCACGCGCCCGCCGCCGCGACGAGCAACAGCGCGGCGCTGACGCGGCGCGGACCGTAGCGGTCGAGCAGCACGCCAGCCGGAATCTGCGCGCACGCGAAGCCGAGGAAATAGAGACTCGTCAGCAGGCCGAGGTCGGCGGCGGACAGGCCGAGGTCACGCGTGATGAGCGGCGCGAAGCCGAGATTCACGCCACGAAAGACGTACGAAACGAAATAGCCGATCGCGAACAGTGCGAACACGCGAAATTGCACAAGGGACATCTTGATCACCGATGACGCGCCCGGCCGGCGAATCCACGGCAAAGCGCACAAACGAAAACGCCGTCACCCAGGTGACGGCGTCCGGCGATGATAGTCGATTGCGCGACGGGGATCGGAAAGCCCCCGCGGCACGCACGCCATTTCGTCTTACTTTTTCTTTGCCTTGTGGCTCGCGGACTTCGCGGGCGCAGCCTTCGCGCTACTCTTCGTCGCGGCCTTCGCGGGCGCCTTCGCGGCGACGGGCGCCGCCTTGCGGCCGCGGCTCGCCTTGCCGCCCGTGCGCAGGCTCGCGCGCTCGATGCGGCCGCCCGAAACCGACGTCGCGATCCGCTCCGGACCCGGCTCGGCCGGCACCGCACGGCCGACCGGCACGTGCAGCACCATCGTTTGGCCCGGCATCACGACGGCACGGCGCGTGCGGTTCCACCCGCGAAGCTGCGCGACCGACACGCCGTAGCGGCTCGCAAGCGCTTCCATCGACTGCTTGCGGCGCACGCGGATCAGCATCTTGCGCGTATCCGGCACGTCCGGCTCCATCGCGAGCGCGCCGTTCTCGGCGACGTCCGCACTGATGTCCTCGTCGTCATCGTCGGTGCGCGGCACGACGATCGTCGAACCGGGCTTCAGGCGCATGCCGGCCGGAATCTTGTTCACCTGCATCAGCGTGTCCGCGTCGACGCCGATCTTTTCCGCGATCGCGGCGGGCCGCGAGCGCTCGGTCACCGTGTACGCCGTCCACGACGACAACTGGCCGTCGTACGACTTCAGGCCCTTCTCGAACGCCGTCGCGTTGTCGAACGGCAGCAGGATCTGCGGCTGCGTCGCGCCGAGGATCACGGGCTTCGAGAACGACGGATTGAGCGACTTGAATTCGTCGAGCGGCAGGTTCGCGAGCTTCGCGGCGACGGTCACGTCGATGTCGCGCGACGTCGTCACCGTCACGAAATACGGGTGGTTCGGGATATCCGGCAGCGTGAGGCCGTACTGCTGCGGATTCGCGATGATGTTCTTCACGGCCTGCAGCTTCGGCACGTAGTTGCGCGTCTCGTTCGGCATCCGCAGGCTCTGGTAGTCGGTCGGCAGGCCGGCCGCCTGGTTGCGCGCGATCGCGCGCTGCACGTTGCCCTCGCCCCAGTTGTACGCGGCGAGCGCGAGATACCAGTCGCCGAACATGTCGTGCAGGCGCGAAAGATAGTCGAGCGCCGCGCTCGTCGATGCGAGCACGTCGCGCCGCTCGTCCTGCCACATGTTCCGCTTCAGGTTGTACGTGCGGCCCGTGCCCGGCATGAACTGCCACATGCCGGCCGCCTTCGCGACCGACAGCGCCTGCGGGTTGTACGCGGACTCGATGAACGGCAGCAGCGCGAGCTCGGTCGGCATGTGGCGCGCCTCGAGTTCCTCGACGATGTGGTACAGGTACTTCTGCGAGCGCTCGGTCATCCGCTGCACGTAATCGGGGCGCTGCGTATACCACGTGGTCTGCATGTCGACGAGGTCGCTCTGCAGATCGGGCACCTGGAAGCCGCGGCGGATGCGCGCCCAGAGATCGCTGTCGGCGGTGGTCAGGTCGCCGACCGATTGCTTGTCGACGTCGACGGTTTCTTTCGCGGTGGCGGACTTGCGCAGGAAGGTCGAAGCGGCTTGCGGGTCGGAGGCCGCGGGATTTTGGGCGCTCGGCCCCGCGCCCGCGCACGCGGCGAGCGTCAGGACCAATAGCGCACTGAGGAGGAGTCGCATGAAAATCTCGGCTTCCAACGGCTGGAAATTGCAGGCGATAGTACGAAAGTGCGTGGTTCGCGTCAACAAAAACACCGAAAAAACCTGCTAAATCGGGTATTTGGGGCCGATTCTCCAGATTCTGGTTGAACTTGACCCGACAACCCTACGGGTTAACGAAAACGATTTTTCCACTCGCGCATCAGCGTGAACGCGGCGAGCCGGTCGGGCGCCGCCTCGTGCAGTTGCGTTTCGAGCGTCGCGCGGATCGATGGGCTGTCCGCGCGCAGGAACGGGTTCACCGCTCGCTCGTGCGCGATCGTCGTCGGCAGCGTCGGCTCGTTGCGCGCGCGGCGCGCGCTCGCTTCGTCGCGCCATGCCGCGAGCGCCGCGTTGTCCGGCTCGCACGCGAGCGCGAACCGGATGTTCGACAGCGTGTACTCGTGCGCGCAGTGCACGCGCGTGTCGCCAGGCAGCGCCGCGAGCGCGTCGAGCGACGCGAGCATTTGCGCGGGCGTGCCTTCGAAGAGGCGGCCGCAGCCGCACGAGAACAGCGTGTCGCCGCAAAAGAGATGCGGCGCGGCATTCGCCGGCCCCGCCGGGCCTGCGCCGGCCGCCTGGAAATACGCGATGTGGCCGCGCGTGTGGCCGGGCACGTCGATCACGTCGAATTCGAGCGCGGGCGATCCGATGCGCACGCGCTCGCCGCCCGCGAGGCGGCGCGTCACGTGCTCGATCGCCTCGTGCGCGGGGCCGAACACCGCGACGGATTCGCTGCCGCGCGAGGTCGCGAGCAACTCGGCCACTCCGCCGACATGGTCGCCATGATGGTGCGTGAGTAAAATAGCGGTCAGCCGCCAACCTCGCGCGTCGAGATAGCGGCGCACCGGGGCGGCTTCGCCCGGATCGACGGCGACCGCATCGCTGCCGTCCGACACGAGCCAGATGTAGTTGTCGTCGAATGCCGGCACCGGCACGTATTCCAGCTCGTTCATGGGCGCGCAACCACTGAGATATGTCTGACCGTTCGATTATAGACTGGCCCGCCTGGACCGACTCCCCGCCCGGGCGCTACGTGCTCGACTGGGAGCAGGCGCAGCTCGACCGCACCGTGTCCGACGTGTTCGGCTTCCACGCGCTGCAGCTCGGGCTGCCGCAGCTCGACACGCTGCGCGAGAACCGCATGCCGTGCCGCGGCCTCGTGCTCGATCCGGCGAGCGGCGCGAGCGCGCCCTATCACTATCCGTGGGCGCGCGAGGCGCACAGCGCCGAGCATGCGCCCGCCGGACGCAGCACCGTCTGGTGCGACCTGCTCGATCTGCCGTTCGAGTCGCAGAGCGTCGACCTGATCGTGATGCCGCACACGCTCGAATTCACATCCGATCCGCACCGGCTGCTGCGCGAAGCGGAGCGCGTGCTGATGCCGGAAGGCCAGCTCGTGATCACGGGCTTCAACTCGCTGAGCCTCTGGGGCGCGCGGCAGTCGGTCGGCAAGATGGCGAACCGGCCGTTCGTGCCCGCGACGCGCGACCAGATCACGTTCATCCGGCTGAAGGACTGGATCAAGCTGCTCGGCTTCGATCTCGAGCGCGGCCGCTTCGGCTGCTACCGGCCGCCCCTCGCCACCGACAAGTGGCTGTCCCGCTACGCGTTCATGGAGGCCGCCGGCGACCGCTGGTGGCCGATCTTCGGCGCCGTCTACATGGTGACGGCGATCAAGCGCGTGCGCGGAATGCGGCTCGTCGGCCCGATCAAGATGAAAAAGCCGGTGCTCGCGCCGGGCCTCACGCCCGCGGCCACCCCGACCACCCACCAAGAACATTCATGACGTTGCAAACCATCGACATCTATACCGACGGCGCCTGCAAGGGCAATCCCGGCCCCGGCGGCTGGGGCGCATTGCTGCGCTGCGGCACGCAGGAAAAGGAACTCTTCGGCGGCGAAGCCGGCACGACCAACAACCGGATGGAGCTCACCGCCGTGATCGCCGCGCTCGAGGTGCTGAAGCGCCCGTGCAAGGTGGTCGTCCACACCGATTCGCAATACGTGCAGAAAGGCATCAGCGAATGGATCCACGGCTGGAAGAAGAAAGGCTGGGTCACCGCCGCGAAGACGCCCGTGAAGAACGCGGATCTCTGGCAGCGGCTCGACGCGCTCGTCGCGCAGCACGACATCGAATGGCGCTGGGTGAAGGGACACGCCGGCCACCCGGAGAACGAGCGCGCGGACGCGCTCGCGAACCGCGGCGTCGAATCGCTCGATCGGGCATGAGCCCGCTCGCGCCCCCCCTTTTCGCTTCACGACTGACCCGAATCCCGTTTTTCAGACATGCGCCAGATCATTCTCGATACCGAAACCACCGGCCTCAACGCACGCGCGGGCGACCGCGTCATCGAAATCGGCTGCGTCGAGTTGCTGAACCGGCGGCTCACCGGCAACAACCTGCACTTCTACGTGAACCCCGGGCGCGACAGCGATCCGGGCGCACTCGCGGTGCACGGGCTCACGACCGAGTTCCTGAGCGACAAGCCGAAGTTCGCCGAAATCGTCGACGAGCTGCGCGATTTCGTCCGCGACGCGGAGCTCATCATCCACAACGCGCCGTTCGACCTCGGGTTTCTCGACGCCGAGTTCTCGCTGCTCGGCCTGCCGGCTTTCACCGACCACTGCGCAGGCGTGATCGACACGCTCGTGCAGGCGAAGCAGATGTTCCCCGGCAAGCGCAACTCGCTCGACGCGCTGTGCGACCGCTTCGACATCAGCAACGCGCACCGCACGCTGCACGGCGCGCTGCTCGACTCCGAGCTGCTCGCCGAGGTGTATCTCGCGATGACGCGCGGGCAGGAAAGCCTCGTCATCGACATGCTCGACGAAGGCGGCGACGCGCACCGCAACGGCGACGCGCCGCGGATGGCGTTCAGCGGGCTCGACCTGCCGGTGCTCGCCGCGACCGACGACGAGCTCGCCGCGCACGAAGCGCAGCTCGACGCGCTCGACAAGTCGGTCAAGGGCGCGTGCGTGTGGCGCAAGGAAGCGGGTAGCGAGGCTTGACGAGGTCGATGCCGCCGGAGGATCGGGAGCGAGCGCACGCATGCGAATGAGCGAATGAGCGAGTTCGCCCCGCCGCACGCGACGCATCGACACCACCCGGCACGCGCGGCGGCGTCGCTCTCGGCATCACCCGCGCGGCTGCAGCGCGATCACCGACATCCCGGCGAGCGCGAGCGCCGCGCCCGCCGCGTCCCAGCGCGACAGCGGCACACCATCGACGACCCGCAGCCACGCGAGCGCGACCGCGATATAGACGCCGCCGTACGCCGCGTAGGTGCGCGCGGCGGCGGCAGGATGCAGCGTCAAGAGCCACGCGAACAGCGCGAGCGACAGCGCCGCGGGCGCGAGCAGCCAGGCGGGCTTCCCCGCCTTCAGCACGAGCCACGGCAAATAGCAGCCGACGATTTCGGCGACGGCGGTCAATACGAAAAGCGCGGCGATCTTCGCGAGTGAAAGCATGTCGGGGGGGCGCGAAGCGCGCGTCGAAAACGCCGCGCAACGCCGCGGCAACGAGCGCGATGATACCCGAGCCGATGCCCGAAAAATCGGCACTCCCGCAGCAATTTGCACGATCCTCCGTCATCGTGCTATCATGTTCGCTGTTTAAACAGCCTACGTCTGCCATTTGTTTCGGTCACCAGATCGTTCGGCATTGCGCCGCAACAGGTCGCCCGAAATTTCGCTCACAAGAAAGCGCGCCTTCGGGCAGCTTTTTTCGTTTCAACGCCCTTGAAGGGCATCCAGCCGGCCGCGAACGCCACGCGATGCGCCGGTTCGTCGACCGCCCCGGTGCGGCGGCCTTTTCTCATGAGTGCGAGTGCGCGACGACCATCGGGTCCGCGCCGGATCGGCTTCCTTTTGGATTAAGCGTTTCATGCGCCCTTTCACGCTCGCGACCCTCGCTCGATCGCGAACCGCACTCTCCGGCAACCCGTGGCGAACCGCGCGTCCCCTCGCGCGATTCGGCCGCCGTCACAGGAGTTTTCGACCTTGACTGCAACACCCGCCCCTTCTACTTCGTCAATCGCGACCGCCGACGGCGCGTCTGCCGCCGCCCCGCACGACATCACCGTCGTCGACCAGGGCCTTCTGAAGCGCGCCGTCGGCGCGATGGCCCTCGGCAACGCAATGGAATGGTTCGACTTCGGCGTCTACAGCTACATCGCCGTCACGCTCGGCCAAGTGTTCTTCCCGTCGAGCAACCCGTCCGCGCAACTGCTCGCGACGTTCGGCACGTTCGCCGCCGCGTTCCTCGTGCGCCCGCTCGGCGGGATGGTGTTCGGCCCGCTCGGCGACCGCATCGGCCGCCAGCGCGTGCTCGCAATGACGATGATCATGATGGCGGTCGGCACGTTCGCGATCGGCCTCATCCCGAGCTACGACTCGATCGGCATCCTGGCGCCCGTGCTGCTCCTCGTCGCGCGCCTCGTGCAGGGCTTCTCGACGGGCGGCGAATACGGCGGCGCGGCGACCTTCATCGCCGAGTTCTCGACCGACAAGCGCCGCGGCTTCATGGGCAGCTTCCTCGAGTTCGGCACGCTGATCGGCTACGTGATGGGCGCGGGCGTCGTCGCGCTGCTGACGGCGTCGCTGTCGCACGATGCGCTCTTGTCGTGGGGCTGGCGCGTGCCGTTCCTCGTCGCCGGCCCGCTCGGCCTGATCGGCCTCTACATCCGGATGAGGCTCGAAGAAACGCCCGCATTCAAGCGTCAGGCCGAAGCGCGCGAAGCGCAGGACAAGGCGGTGCCGAAGACGCATTTCCGCCGGCAGCTCGTGCGTCACTGGCGCGCGCTGCTGTTGTGCGTCGGTCTCGTGCTGATCTTCAACGTCGCCGACTACATGGCGCTGTCGTACCTGCCGAGCTACCTGTCGTCGACGCTGCACTTCGACGAGGCGCACGGCCTCGTGCTGATCCTGATCGTGATGGTGCTGATGATGCCGATGACGCTCGCGACGGGCCGCCTGTCGGACGCGGTCGGCCGCAAGCCGGTGATGCTCGCCGGCTGCATCGGGCTCTTCGCGCTCGCGATCCCCGCGCTGCTCCTGATCCGCACCGGCGAAACGTCGCTCGTGTTCGGCGGCCTCTTGATCCTCGGCGCACTGCTGTCGTGCTTCACGGGCGTGATGCCGTCGGCTCTGCCCGCGCTCTTCCCGACCGAGATCCGCTACGGCGCGCTCGCGATCGGCTTCAACGTATCGGTGTCGCTGTTCGGCGGCACGACGCCGCTCGCGGCCGCCTGGCTCGTCGATGCGACGGGCAACCTGATGATGCCCGCGTACTACCTGATGGGCGCTGCCGTGATCGGCGCGATCTCGGTGCTCGCGCTGCCGGAGAGCGCGCGCCAACCGCTGAAGGGCTCGCCGCCTGCCGTCGCTTCGCATCGCGAGGCGCATGCGCTCGCGCGCGAAATCAGGCGCCGCGAGGCGGACGAGCGCGACGACAGCGGCTACGCGCCCGCCGCCGCGCTGCGTGCGTGAAGCCGAATACGCGAGAGCGTAGACACGCCATTCGATGATGGACCGCGGAGGCGGTCTCGCGACGCTCGATCGGCGTGGCGAGGCCGCCTCCGCGTTTTTGCGCTCGGCAATGGTCGGCCGGAACCGAGGTTCGCGGCGCTTCGTTCGGGGCCCGACGGCGAATATCGGGCGTCGAGCAACGGGCGGGGCGGATCATGCCCATGCGCTGCCGCGGCGCCCTGCCCGCGCCGCTCGATTCAATCGAGCGGCGTGCTCTCGAACTCCGGCAGCGCCTCCGCACGCGCGGACAGCGCGGCGAGCGCCGGATAGCGCGCCGGATCGATGCGCGCGAGATCCGGGTAGTCGTCCTTCATGAACTGCGTGAAGCGCCACGCCACGGCGACCGTGACGTCCGCCTGCGTGATCCGCTCGCCGACGAGCCAGCCGCTCGCGCCCGCGATACGCGCCTCGAGCGCGCCGTATGCGCCGTCGAGCTGGCCGAGCACGCGGTCGAGCCACGGCTGGTGCTGCTTGTCGCCCGGCCGCAGCCCATGCTCGTACACGACCTGCACCGTCTTTTCCGCCGCCGCGAGCGCGAGGCCCGTCAGCCCGAGCGCGCGCACGCGCGCCGGCGGATCTTCCGGCATCAGCCGCCGCTCGGGCGCGACAAGCCGATCGAGGTAATCGACGATCAGCGACGAATCGACGAGCATCGTGCCGTCGTCGATGAAGAGCGTCGGCGCCTTCACGACCGGATTGAGCAATTTGAACGCGTCGAACTGGCGAAACACCGACAACGAGCTGTGCTCGAACGGTAGACCGAGCAGCTTCGCCGAAATGGCGACGCGCCGCACGAACGGGGAATCCAACATGCCAATCAGCTTCATCGGGAATGCTCCGCTTGACGGGGGACTGTCGACTGTAGCGCGTCGCGCGCGCTTCGCCTAGCGGGAGCCCAAAAACGCGGGAACCGCGGGCACACGCTGCGCGCCGCCCGTGCAACCCGACGCAACGCGAACGCCCGCGCCGCTCACTGTTCGCGCAGCCACGCCGCGCCGAGCGGCCACAATGCGCGGTTGTCGTCGCGGAAATAGCCGAAATGGCCGATCGCGTGCTGCCTGCGATCCGGCGAGATCTCGCGGTGCTCGATCTGCGCGGTCGAATAGAAGCGGTGCAGCGCCTGCACCGCGGCGGGGGGCGCCATCCAGTCGTCGCTGACCGTGTACGCGAGAATCCGGCCGCGGTAGTCGCGGAAATGCTCGCGCAGCGGACGGCCCGCGCCGTCGACCAGATAGTCCGGATGGCGGCACCATCGCGCCCATTCGCGCACCACGCCGGACGGCAGATCGGCGCCGCCGCCCAATCCGAGACGACGCGTCGGCAGTTGCGACAGCACGCCGCCCAGCGCCGGCACGACGCCGAACCACAGCGGCGCGAGCATCAGCCGGCGCGGCCATGGCCAGAGCCGCCAGTAGCCGCTCGGACAGCAGATCGACAGCAGCGCCGCCGCGCGGCCGTTGTTGTGCGCGAGGCCGAACATCTGTCCGCCGACGCTGTGGCCGACCGCGAGCAGCCGCTGCGACGGCGCGCGCGCCGCGAGATGGTCGAGCGCGCCGGGCAGATCGGCTTCGCCCCAGTCGCGCAGCGTCGCCGTGTCGGCTTCGGACGGCGCCTTGCGCGAATCGCCGACGCCGCGGTAGTCGTAGGTCAGCACGGTGAAGCCTTCGCCCGCCAGGAAGCGCGCGTAGCGCTCGTAGAAGCCGCGCGGCACGCCGAGCGCGCCGTTCACGAGCACGCTGCGGCCATTGCTGGCCGCGGGCGTGCCCGGCGCATGGAAAGTCCCCGTCAGCAGTCGGCCGTCCAGCGCGGCAAACCGTGTCGTCTCGGCCGTGATCGGCGGTCGTTCGTGCATCGACATCCTCGCTATGGAGCGGCTATTGTGCAAGCGAACGCGATCGCCCGCCAGCCGCCCTCCGCACCGGCGGCGACGCGGCGGCGCGGCGGCGCGAATCAGAACCGGTTGCGGCGGTCTTGCCGGCCTCGTCGGTCACGCCGGTCTGACCGCGCTCGGCGGTGTCGGCGGTGTCGGCGGTGTCGGCGGTGTCGGCGGTGTCGGCGGTGTCGGCGGTGTCGGCGGTGTCGGCGGTGTCGGCGGTGTCGG
>NZ_LOVS01000201.1:0-54703 GCF_001523835.1 Burkholderia sp. ABCPW 14
AATTCCCGCTTGCGCGTGCGCTTCGTCGACAAGTTCAGTCCAAGGTCAGTTTGTTTCATGGGCTACATGCTCGCTGCCTCGACGATTCATGGCAAGCACTCGCGAAGGCTAGTTGTGCAGAATTTCCCTAAAGGACGTTGAAAAGAATCGTGATCGAGTTCTAACGATCGATCGATTCTCGATTAGGAATGGATGAGATTCGCATCGATGTGATATACGCGCGATACGTGTGGCCGCATCGCGGCGGATATCGCCGCATGTCCGCGCTGTGGCGCGTGCGTAAAGGATTCGTTCGATTGAAGCCGCGGTGGCTGCATCGAGTCGATTCGCGAGGTGGGTGGCGCAATTGTCAAATTTTTGACAATTCAGATCGTACATCTACCGTTCGCGTGCAGTCGAATGGCGACGCGCTCGAATGAATTGCGTGTTGGTATTGTTTGGATATGCCGTTCGAGCGTCGATATGGACGAAATGGCGTGGGCAAAAAAACGGGCCTCCGATCGGAGGCCCGAATGACGCGCGTTGCATTGTGTGTCGCCGCTTCGCGGTTTCCGTCGCCGCGCGATACACGGCGACGGATGACGCAGGCAGCGACGTTCGCGAACGGCTTATTGCGTCCGTTGTTCGCGCGGCGTGAACTTGCCTTGGTAACGCAGCGCCGGACGCTCCTTCACCGTCTCGAGGATCGACGGCACTTGACGCAGTTTCATCGCGGCCGGCGAGTTGATCGACGAGATGCTCGTTTCGCGCGAAGGCGGCGCGAGGTTCGAGCTGACGAGCAGCGAGGCTTCGTTCTTCAGGTTCGAGAGCAGTACCGGGTCGGTCGACGAGTTGACCTGCGTGAGGAGCGCGCTCCATGCGGAGTCGCCGTAGTTCGTCACGTAGTAGTCGAACCCGCTCGGATTGGCGATGACGGCCGAGCAGCCGTCGAGGCGGATCTGCGTCTGCGTGTCCTTCAGCGCGAGCGTCTTGCGGTTGACGAGGCCGTCGCCGTAAGCAAGCGTCACCGGAATCGTCCATTGCGAGCCGGGATACTTGTTCTTGTTCGGGAACGGCGACTGCTTGAGCGTGACGACGTTCTGGTTCTTCGTCAAGTCGCACTGTGTGTCGAGCGACAGGAGCGGCACGCCCGTCTGACGCACGAAGCTGTCGCCGATCGGCCCGATCTGCTGGCCGCTCGCGGCGGAGAGCGCATCCCACAGACGCTTCGGCGTGCCGTTGCCGAACGCGTAGTCGGTCAGGTACTGCCGCAGGCCCTTGCGCAACGTCTCTTCGCCGAGATAGCCCTCGAGCATCTTCAGTACGTGCCCGCCCTTGTTATAGGTGAATGCGCTCGCGCTCAGCACGAAGTCGTTCGACGCCCAGCCGTTGAAGTTCGGCTGCACCGGGAACGCATCCGGGCCGATGTCCTTGTTGATCACGCGATACTTGGACTTGATGTGGTCGAGCCAGTTGAATTCGTCCGGGAAGAACAGGATCGTCGTCTTCGTCTCGAAGAACCGCGCGAACGATTCGTTCAGCCAAACGTCGTCCCACCAGTCGGTCGTCACGAGATCGCCGAACCATTGATGCGCGACTTCGTGCGTGAGCACCTGGTTGCCGTAGCGCGACATCGGCTGGCCCGGTTCGGGCAGGATGTCGTCGGCGAACTCGAGAATCGAGCCCCAGTTCTCCATGCCGCCGAAGTTCAGGCCTTTCTGATCCTTGAACGCATCGTTCGCGGCAACCGTGTCGAACTTGGTGAGCGGCAGCGTGATGCCGGTGTAGCGATAGTAGTAATCGAGCGCCTGCTTCGTGCGCTGCATGGCGGGCTTCGCCCAGTCGCGCATGCCGGGCGGCGTGAACACGCGCAGATGCAGGCCGCGACCGTCGGGCAGCGGGCTTGTGAAGTCGTCTTCGAGCACGTCGAACAGGCCGCCGCCGAAGAAGAGCAGATACGACGGCATCGGCGGCGTCTTGTCGAACGACACCAGCTTGTAACCGCCGCCGACGTTCACGGCGGGCTTCTCGGCCGCGTTCGACACGACGCGCCATGCCTGAGGCACTTCGGCCGTCACTTCATAGGTCGGGCGGAACGCGGGCTCGTCCCAGCCCGGGAACCACTGGCGCGACAGGTTCGTTTCGCCTTGCGTGAGGATCGCGCCGCTCGTCGTGCCGTCGGTGCTCTTCAGGTCCACGCGGAAGATCCCTTCGGCCGCCGAGCAGCCCGGATAAGGATCGTTGCCGCAGCTACCGCCCGTGCGATTGACGGGATCGTCGTACGACTTGAAGTTGATGATCCCTTGCCATTCCATGTGCAGCGAGTAGTTGCCCGGGGCGATCTGTCCGCTTGCGGGGCGCAACTGATAGAAGTCGCCCTTGTCCTGCGGCGTGGCGATCAGTTGCACGTTGCCCGGCTGCAGCGTGATCTTGCCGTTCGCGAATTGAATCCGGTGGCCCGCGACGACAATTGCGTCGACGGGCTTGAGCACCTTGATCTCGACGTCCGCGCGGCCGTTGAACTGGTTCAGGGCCGCGTTCGGGCGGAACCAGAGCTTGTAGTTGACGGGGACGACGGTGTCGGGCATTTCGACGGGCTTCGTGCTCTTGTCGATGGCGGCGGCGGGCGCGGTCGCATTGCCGTTTGCGCTGTTGGCGCCGTTCGACGGGCTATGTGCGGCGCCGAGCGACACGGCCGAGCTGGTGCCGCCGTCGTCGCCGCCGCAGGCGGCGAGCGTGAGCGCGGCTAGGAGGGACAGATATCGCAATCTACGATTGTTTATCCACATACTGAACCTCGAATTGAAAAGAAAATTGTCCGGTCCTGCATGAATTCGACGGGCAATAGTTCGCTTCCGCCGTCAAGCGACAGTGAATTGAATTACCCCGGTTATATTCGAAGGAATTGCTGGCTGCTTACGTGAAGATAATCATGGTTTGGTGCCCCCTTTTGATTCTGGTTTGTGGATGATGGCCGGCGCGGCGCGAAGCGCGTGCCGACGGCTTTCGTCGCCCGTACGCCCCGGTGCGGCCCGGCGAAGCCTTCCGTTTGCCTCCAGGGGAAACGTCAGATTCGTCAAGCAGCGTTAAGGAATGTCAGGCGATTCGAAAGATGGCTCAATATACTTGATGGATTAACGTAAAGGAATCAAAAAAAATTTGATGAGATATCACTTTCCGATTCCTTCTTCTAATTTCATTTTCGGAATGATTAATCCATGAATGGTGCTAATTGAATATTCGTAGTGAGTGGCCGCCGAGAGCGGGAAGTCGACTTGCGAACTACGAAAGGCGGACGTTGCGCGGCGGACGCGGCTCGGGCGGTCCGGTGCGGCGGCCGTCGCATCGGCGCTGGTTACAATGGCCGCTTCCATGTCTCGCTCGTGAGGGTCGTCGCCGATGCATGCCATGCACCGTTCCCGTTTCTTTGTAGGTCAATTGCTCGTCGCGCTCGCCGTGCTGCTCGCGCTCGGCGGATGCGCGGCGTTGACGGCGCGCGATCCGGTGCGCGTGAGTGTCGTCGGCATCGAGCCGCTCATCGGGCAGGGGCTCGAAATGCGCTTCGACGTGAAGCTGCGGCTGCAGAATCCGAACGACACGCCGATCGACTACGACGGCGTCGCGCTCGATCTCGAACTGAACGGCAGGCCGTTCGCGAGCGGCGTGAGCGATGCGCGGGGCACGGTGCCGCGGTTCGGCGAACAGGTGCTGAGCGTGCCCGTCACGGTGTCCGCGTTCTCGGCTGCGCGGCAGGCGTTGGGACTCGCGGATGTGACGGAATCGGGCAAGCTGCCTTACGTGCTGCGCGGCAGGCTTGCCGGCGGGATGTTCGGCAGCGTGCGCTTCACCGATTCCGGCACGCTCCGCTTGCCGGCGTCGCCGGGCGGTTTGGACGGCGGTTATTGAGCATGAGGCGGGCGATTCGCGGGTGATCGGGCGCCGGTTGCCGGTTATGCGCCGGGCGGGCGTGACGCCTTCTGTCGCTTGATGTCGCCTATGTCGCCAAGTCGCCAAGTCGCTATGTCGCTATGTCGCTATGTCGCGGGAAGCGGCGCTCGCGCATCGTTCCGACAGCGTTGCCCCGATTGATCGGCATACGCCGAGCATCCGCGTGCCTTCTTTCGCGCGGGGCGCTCGCGTCTTCGGCCGCGCACCGCGCACCGCGCGCGGTGCCGCCCGCTCATCGATCGCACCGGCCGGGCCGTTGCGTGCGGTGCCGCACGGAAAGCGCGCGCGCGGCGCGCTATGGTGTCGCGACGAGGCGGCGATGCCGCTCGGCGCGTTTGTGCGCCGAGTTCGCGCGCGTCGCCGTTTCGCGCGCAGCGCCAGCCGTACGATCGATTCAGCCATGTCCGATTCCACCAGTCCGAGCCGTTTCGCGCACGTCGATGCGATGCGCGCCGTCGCCGTGCTGTTCGTCATGTGGACTCACTACGCGGAGCTGTTCGACAAGCTCGCGGGCTCGCAGCATGTGCTCGACGCGTTGCAGCGCTCGGTGAATTTCGGTCGCATCGGCGTTGTCATTTTCTTCTGCATCAGCGGGATGCTGATTCCGACGAGCCTGCGCGGCGCGCCGTCGGAGGGCACGCGCCGCTTCGTCGTGCGTCGTTTTTTTCGGCTCTACCCGGCGTTCTGGCTGTCGCTGCCGCTCGGTTATCTCGTGTATTGGCTGTTGTTCGGGCTGCGAATGGATGCGACCGGCCTGCTCGCAAACCTGACGATGATCCCGACTGCGTTCGGTCGAGATCCGGTGATGGGGCACTATTGGACGCTCGAAACCGAGCTGTACTTCTACGTGCTGTGCGTACTGCTGTTCAACATCGACGCGCTGCATCGGATGCGCGCTCTGTGCGCGGTCTGCGCGGGACTGTGCGTGCTCTTCGTCGTGACGTCGGCGTTGCGGATCGTTCCGGCGGACGCGCTCGGCCAGTACAAGGGGATGCTCTATCACCTCGCGATCATGTTCTGGGGCGCGTGCTTCCGGCAGGCATACGAGGCGCCGCTGAAGACGTTCGCGGCGATGCGCGGCCGCATTCCGCTCACGTATCGCGCGGCGACGATCGCGCTCGGCGTGCTCATCGTCGCGATCTCGCTGCTGATGGCGGCCGCAAACTGGCGGCATCGCGATTTCGTGCATGTTTCCGCGTCGCTCGGCTACGTATTCGGCATCGCGATTTTCGTTGCGCTCGCAACGGTATTGAAGATTCGTCTGCGGCTTTTCGCGTGGCTCGGCGAGATCAGCTACTCGATCTATCTGCTGCACGGCATTCCGCTGTATCTGTTGCTGTGGATGTGCGAGCGACACGGGATCATGGATCTGCCGCTCGGCTTCTACATGGCCCTGCCGGTTCTGCCGGCGATCGCGCTGTCGTGGGTGAGCTATCGATTCTGCGAGGCGCCGTTCGTGCGCTTCGCGCATGCGTTGACGCCGAAGCGTCGCGTCGACGCAGCGACGGCGAAGGTCTGAAGCGAGGGGTTCGCTTGCGGCGGCGTGCGGCGAGCGCTGCGCCTTGCTCGTTGGTTGCCGATTGCCGCGTCGATCGGTTGGGGCGCGCTCGGTTCGCGATGATGTTCCGCATTTTGCGTACGACAGCCGATGTTCGATGTTCGATGTTCGATGTTCGATGTTCGACGGCAGCGTGTCGCGCATGTGGCGCATGTGGCACATGATGCACCGTGCGAGATTCGACGTACGGCGCGTGAACTTCGTCGATCGGCATTCGATACGCGCCGCCGCACGCACAGCGCAGCGCTGCTGCAGACTACATCGACCATCGGCGCATAAAACCGCACGCGCCATCATCGTGCGCCAAGCGCTTTTTTGCCGGCCGAGTGCAAAGCGCGGTACTGTGTCGTCCGCGGCGCGTCGCGCCGCCCGTCGACTCAACGATTCCCGATTCCCTGTGACTGCCTTTCCCGAATTCCATTGGACCGACGCCGACGGCGTCGAGCACGCCGTTCGCTGGCGCTCCGAAGCCGGCTCGCCGCCGCCGCGCCGCGCGGTCGTGGCCGACGACCGCACGACGGCCGACGCCGCGTACCGCCTCGCCTGCGAAGGCACGGCGCTCGTCTGGCAGGGCGACTTCCAGAATGCGCGCCAGCTGCTGCAGGCGCTCGCGCGCCGGATCGAGCGCAAGCCGAAGAAGACGAAGCCGGCCGCGACGCCCGTCGACGCGTTCAATCTCCACCGGATGGCGCAGGCGCAGCGCGCGCGCACGCTCGGAATGCTGCTGATTCCGCTCGAAGCCGACTATTCGATCGCGCTGCGCCGCGCGCCGGATCTGCGGGCTGCATGTGAAGAGGCGTACGGCGCGGGCGGCGAGCGTTCGATCGCGTCGCTGCGTGAGCTGCTCGGCATCGTCGGCGCGCACGAATGGCGCAAGAAGGGCGTGCCGCTCGCCGCGCTCGGCGGCGAGCGGATTCATCCGCACTACGGCGTGTTCTCGCCCGTGCGCGGCGAGTACGTGGATCTCGTCGCGCGTGCGCCGCTGCCGTCGACGTCGCTCGCGTTCGACATCGGCGTCGGCACCGGCGCGCTCGCCGTGGTGCTCGCGTCGCGCGGCGTCGAACGCGTCGTCGCGACCGATCAGGACCCGCGTGCGCTCGCGTGCGCGGCGGAGAACGTCGGGCGGCTCGGCTACGCGTCGCAGGTCGAGATCGTCGAAGCCGATCTGTTTCCCGACGGGCGCGCGCCGCTCATCGTCTGCAATCCGCCTTGGGTGCCCGCGCGGCCGAGCTCGCCGCTCGAATACGCGGTCTACGATCCGGACAGCCGGATGCTGAAGGGCTTTCTCGCGGGGCTCGCCGCGCATCTCGCGCCGGGCGGCGAGGGCTGGCTGATCCTGTCTGACTTCGCGGAGCATCTCGGCCTGCGCACGCGCGACGAATTGCGCGGCTGGATCGATGCGGCGGGCTTGACTGTCGTCGGCCGTGACGACGTGAAGCCCGTTCATCCGAAGGCGTCGGACCCCGCCGATCCGCTGCATCGTGCGCGGGCGGCCGAGACGACGTCGCTCTGGCGTCTCGCCGTGCGCCGCTGAGCCGGCGCGCGCGATGCCGACCGGGGCGACGCGGGCCGTTTTAGGTAAACTGTGACGCTTCCACGCTCGCTTTGATGCCGCCCA
Source organism: Burkholderia sp. ABCPW 14 (assembly GCF_001523835.1). Classification (NCBI taxonomy): domain Bacteria; kingdom Pseudomonadati; phylum Pseudomonadota; class Betaproteobacteria; order Burkholderiales; family Burkholderiaceae; genus Burkholderia; species Burkholderia sp. ABCPW 14. The sequence goes on from NZ_LOVS01000201.1 coordinate 7,104, forward strand.
CCGCCGCCCGACGTTTGCTTCGAGCGGCCGCCGGCCTGCCTCCCGATGTCGACCAAGACTTACGAAATTCGCCCGAACCAGTCGATCGAACTGCTGAAGGAACTGCACATCCTGACGCGCGACGGCAAGTTGAACCAGGACAGCCGCCGCAAGCTGAAGCAGGTGTACCACCTGTTCCAGTTCATCGAGCCGCTGCTCGCCGACGTCGCGCGGGACAAGGGCGGCGTGACGCTCGTCGATCACGGCGCGGGCAAGTCGTATCTCGGCTTCATTCTGTACGACCTGTTCTTCAAGGCGCGCCCGCTCGCCGGTTCGCACATCTACGGCATCGAAACGCGCGAGGAGCTCGTCGTGCGCTCGACCGAGCTTGCCGAGCGGCTCGGCTTCGGCGGGATGTCGTTCCTGAATCTGTCGGTTGCCGATTCGATCGCGTCGCCGCGACTGCCGGATACGGTCGACGTCGTCACCGCGCTGCACGCGTGCGACACCGCGACCGACGACGCGATCCGCTTCGCGCTCGCGAAGCGCGCGCGGTACATCGTGCTCGTGCCGTGCTGCCAGGCGGAGGTCGCGGGCGTGCTGCGCAAGAATAAAGGGAAGTCGCTCGCGAATGCGCTGACCGAAGTGTGGCGGCATCCGCTGCACACGCGCGAGTTCGGCAGTCAGATCACCAACGTGCTGCGCTGCCTGCAGCTCGAGGCGCATGGCTATCAGGTGAACGTGACGGAGCTCGTCGGATGGGAGCATTCGATGAAGAACGAACTCGTCATCGCGCAATACAAGAACCTGCCGCGGCGCAAGCCGAGCGAGCGGCTCAACGAGATCCTCGACATGTTCGGGCTCGCGGAACTGCACGAACGCTTCTTCGCGCCTGCCGCGCAACCGGCCGATGCCGCGCAGGCCGAATCGGCCGCCGCCGACTCCGAGCCGCGCGCATGACTTGCGGCGCGTGACGCGCCGCATGCGGCGTTCGGTGCGAAATCGCTTCGCGCGTCGCGCCGCGTCGCGCTATTTCGCTTCTTCTTCGTCCTCGCCGCGCTGCGCCATCCAGTCGCGCCAGCCCGCATGGCCGAGGCGCCGCAGCGTCGCCTGATTGCGTTCGTAGATGTCGGCCGCGTCGGGGAACGCGTCGACGGCCCGCTCGATGCTCGCTTCGCGCAGCAAGTGCAGGATCGGATACGGCGCGCGGTTCGTGTAGTTCTCGATGTCGTCGGGCTCGGTGCCGTCGAACTGATAGTGCGGATGGAAGCTCGCGATCTGCAACGTGCCTTCGAGCCCCAGTTGCTGCAAGAGGCGATCGGCGAACCAGAGCGTGTCGTTGTAGTCGAGGAAATCGCCGAACGTGTTCGGGAAGATCAGCAGCGTCGTGTCGATTTCGTCCGGATCGGCGGCTTCGAGGCGCCGCAGCTCGCGCTCGAGGTCGGTCAGCGCCGCTTCCAGCGACGTCGCGCGGCTGATCGCGTAGCGGATCTGACGCTTCACGTGGACGCTCTTCGCGAACGGGCACAGGTTGAGCCCGATCACCGCACGCGTCAGCCAGTGGCGCGTGGCGGCGAGGATTTCTGCATCGGACGGAGAGACTTCGGTCATGGCGGCAACGGTGTGGCGGTCAAGCCGCGATTGTAGCGGGCGGGGGCGGGGCGGCGTGCGTCGGCGCGTCGCGCTTCGGATGCGGCGCATGGTCGGCGTGGTCACGGCTGGCTTGCGCCGATGTGTGCCCGAAGCCGGCGAGTGCGCGGCGATATGGCGATGGGCAGCCTTGCGGCGTGGCGGCTTTTTTGTGACGCCGACGGCCGCCGCATGACGCGGCCATTTCCGCCGTTACGGTGGTCGGCCAATCCGGGAATCCGGGAGTTGGCAATTCGACCCATCAGCGTATCGACCATTCGGCAATCCGACCAATCGACCAATCGACCAATCGACCAATCGGCAGATCGGCAGATCGGCAGATCGGCAGATCGGCGAATCGGCGAATCGGCGAATCGGCAAATCGGCAAATCGGCAAATCGGCAAATCGACCAATCGGCGGATCCACCGTCGCACGTCGCGCCGCTTTGGCAGTCGCGCATTTGCCGGCATCGCATCACGCGCACGCCGCGTCGATCAATTGCCGCGCGACGCGCGGCGCGCAGCCGATCGGGGACGCGCCCGGCCGATATGTCTGACTCGCCGCGTAAATTCCTTCGATCAGCAGGGCGAGCGCGTCGGCGAGCGGCTGCGGCTCGCGCGCGCCCGCCGCTTCCGATAGCGAGACGAGCCGCGCCATCAGCCGATCCTTGTTGTCGGCGACCGCGAGCCGCACCGGATGATCGAGTTCCGAAAACTCGGTCGCGACGTTGACGAACGGACAGCCGCGATAGCCGGGTTGCGTCGCGCGCTGCGCGAGGTCGTCGAAATATTGGACGAGTTGCGCCTTCGGATCGCCCGGATGCTTGGCGGCGCTCGTGTCGAAGCGCTCGAAGAAGCACGTGTCCATTCGGTCGAGGTACGCGAGCACGAGCTCGTCCTTCGACGCGAACTGCCGGTACAGACTCATCTTGTTGACGCCCGCGCGTTCGACGACCGCGTCGACGCCTACCGCACGAATCCCTTCCTGATAGAAGAGCTCTTCCGCCGCGCGCAGCAGATGCTGCTGCGCTTCAGCGCCCGCGATCTGGGTGCTGCGCGGCTGGCGGCGGGCCGGCTTGGCGGCTTTGGCGACGGTGGTGACCATGCTCGATCCCGACTACGAAAAATTGACTGCTTGACATGTTACCGATCGGTCACTAGGATCGCAACCAGCTTGTGACTGATCGGTAACAAAAGTCGGCGCATCTTCCCTTCAACCTCCGGCGTGCCGACGGGATCGGTGCGGCCGGTGTCAGGAGTGATCCGAATGAATTGGGCGGCAAAGAGGATAGGCGGGCGTTTTCATTACGGCTGGCTCGCGGCGGCGGTGGTGTTCCTGATCCTTCTCGCGGCGGCGGGCACGCGCGCGACGCCGAGCGTGCTGATGGTGCCGCTCGAGCACGAATTCGGCTGGAGCCGCGCGGCGATCTCGCTCGCGATTTCGGTGAACATCGCGCTGTACGGGCTCACCGGGCCGTTCGCGGCGGCGGCCATGCAGCGCTTCGGCGTACGTCCGACGATCCTCGTCGCGCTCGGCGTGATGGGCGCGGGCGTTGCGCTGTCGTCGATGATGACGGCGACGTGGCAGATGGTGCTGATCTGGGGCGTGATGGTCGGCGGCGCGACGGGCGTCGCGGCGCTCACGCTGTCGGCGACGTTCGTGACCCGCTGGTTCGTCGCGCGGCGCGGCCTCGTGATGGGACTCTTGACCGCGAGCTCCGCGACGGGCCAGCTCGTGTTTCTGCCGATGCTCGCGGCGATCGCGCAGCGCCACGGCTGGCGGCCCGTCGTGCTGACAGTCGCGGTGGCGGTGGCGATCGCGGTGCCGCTCGTCGCGCTGCTGCTGCCGGAGCGGCCATCCGACGTCGGGCTGCGCCCGTACGGCGAGCCCGCCGATGCGCGGCGCGCGGACGACAGCGCGCCGCGCAATCCGATCGCGGTCGCGTTCGGCGCGCTCGCGATGGCGTCGAAGACGCGCGACTTCTGGCTGCTGTTCATGAGCTTCTTCATCTGCGGCGCGAGCACGAACGGCTACGTCGGCACGCACCTGATCGCGATGTGCAGCGATTACGGGATGACGGAAGTGCAGGGCGCGTCGCTGCTCGCCGCGATGGGCGTGTTCGACCTGATCGGCACGACGATGTCCGGCTGGCTGTCCGACCGCTACGACAGCCGCGTGCTGCTGTTCTGGTACTACGGGCTGCGCGGGCTGTCGCTGATCTATCTGCCGCATGCATTCGGCATCGACTTCTTCGGGCTGCCGCTCTTCGCGGTGTTCTACGGGCTCGACTGGATCGCGACCGTGCCGCCCACCGTGCGCCTCGCGACCGACGCGTATGGCAAGGACGCGGCGCCCGTGGTGTTCGGCTGGATCGTCGCGGGGCACCAGCTCGGCGCGGCGTTCGCGGCGCTCGGCGCCGGCATGTTGCGCGCGAGCCTCGGCACGTACACGGTCGCGTCGATGATCTCGGGCGGGCTGTGCATCGTCGGCGCGCTGATCGTGCTACGGATCAATCGCGGGACGGCGCGGGTATCGGCGAGCGCGGCCTGAACGGATCGAGCGTGCCGCGCTCGGGGGACGCGCGGCGCAACCGCGGGCGGCCGGTGAATGGCGGGCCGTGGGCGATGGGTGATGAAAAACGAAGGGTCGGCGGAGAGCGGGGAGCCATAGTCGGAAAGCCGTAGGCGAAGGGCAAAGGCTCGGCGCTCGATTGTGCCGTCCGCCCCGGCTTCGACCGATCGGCCGCTTCGAAAGCGCGGTGATTGCCCGCAGCGTGCGACCAGATCGCCGATCCGCCGATCCGCCGATCTGGCGACCCGGCGACCCGGTGACCCGGTGACCCGGTGACCCGGTGACCCGCCACCCGCCACCCCTTTGCACCGTCGTCGATTTGCATTCGCGAGCGCAGTCCGGCAAGTTCCGCGACAAGCGGTTATGCTGGCGTTTCTTTTCCGGGCAACCGAGCTCTTTTTTCAAATTGGTGAGGAAACGCATGTCCGTCAAACCCGCTCCCACTTCCGTTTCGATTCACGAGCTGATCGCCGGCCGCTGGAGTCCGCGCGCGTATTCGAGCGAGCCCGTCGGCGCCGACCATCTGCATGCGGTGCTCGAAGCGGCGCGCTGGGCGCCGTCCGCGTACAACGCGCAGCCGTGGCGCTTCATCGTGTTCGACCGCAGCAAGGACGAGGTCGCGTTCAAGCGCGCATTCTCGACGCTCGTGCCGTTCAACCAGGGCTGGAACGCGCCCGCGCCGGTGCTGATCGCGGTGACCGCTCACACGCTGACATCGAAGGGCGAGCCGAGCACGACGGCGCTCTACGACGCCGGCGCGGCCGCGATGTCGCTCGTGCTGCAGGCGCACGCGCTCGGCCTCGCCGCGCACCAGATGAGCGGCTTCGACGCGAAGGCGTTCCGCGACGCGTTCGCGATCCCGGCCAACGTCGAGCCGCTCGCGATCATCTCGATCGGCCACTACGGTGACGCCGACAAGCTCGATCCGGTGCTGCGCGAGCGCGAGCGCGCGCCGCGCACGCGTCATCCGCTGGGCGAGGTCGTCTACGCGGACGCGTGGCAAAAGCCGTTCTCGTCGGCGGCGTGACGCAACGCAGCGCGCATGCGGCGCGCGCGGCGAGTCGAGCGGTCGGGCCGCGCGCGTGCAGGCGTCGCCGATGCGGATTCGCCGCGCCGGCGCCGGCCGGATCGGTGGCGAGCACGGTGAAGCAGCCATCGGTCGAGGCGGCGACATAGCGCGCGCCGCCGCTGCTCGACGATATCGGATCGGAACATCATGAAGCAAATGCCCAGTCGACCGCGACGGTCGGCGATCGCGCCCGGCATGCCGGGCCGGCGCGGAATGCCCACGCTCGGAGCACCCCGGCCCGCATCGTCCGCATCGGCGCGCTTCCGTCCGCATCCGTCCGCGCCCCGGTTGTGACGCCTGGCGGTTTCGTGATAAAAAGCCGGTCCTTCCGTTTTCGCGCCGCCATCCGGCGACCCGCCCCATGACCTACTGCGCGATCGACTTCGGCACGTCCAATTCCGCCGTCGCGTTGCCGCGCGACGGCGGCGCGCCCGGCATGCGGCTCGCTCCCGTCGAGGGCGAGCACCTGACGCTGCCCACCGCCATCTTCTTCAACACCGACGAGGGCGCCCGCGAATACGGCCGCTCGGCGCTCGCGTCGTACGTCGACGGCTTCGACGGCCGCCTGATGCGCTCGATGAAGAGCATCCTCGGCTCGCCGCTCGCGGAAACCACGACCGATCTTGGCGACGGCTCCGCGATCGCGTACACGGACATCATCGCGCTCTTCCTGATGCACCTGAAGCAGAAGGCCGAGGCGTGCGCGGGCGGCGCGATCGGCCGCGCGGTGCTCGGCCGCCCGGTGTTCTTTGTCGATGACGATCCGCGCGCCGACCGCCTCGCGGAGCAGCAGCTCGAAGCGGCCGCGCACGCGGTAGGGCTGACCGAAGTGCAATTCCAGTACGAACCGATCGCCGCCGCGTTCGACTACGAGTCGCGGCAGGACGCCGAACGGCTCGTGCTCGTCGCGGACATCGGCGGCGGCACGTCGGACTTCTCGCTCGTGCGCGTCGGCCCCGAGCGGATGCGCCGGCTCGAGCGCAAGGACGACGTGCTCGCGCACCACGGCGTGCACGTCGCGGGCACCGATTACGACCGGCGCGTCGAGCTGTCGGCGGTGCTGTCCGCGTTCGGCTATCGTGCATTCGACCCGGAGGGCCGCGAGCTGCCGAATCGGGTCTATTTCGATCTCGCGACCTGGCACCTGATCAATACCGTCTACACGCCGAAGCGGATCGGCGAACTCAAGCTGATGAAGCATCTGTATACGGATGTCCGCCATTTCGAGCGGCTGCTGCGCGTCGTCGAGCAGCGGCTCGGCCACGCGCTCGCCGCGCGGGCGGAAGAGGCGAAGATCGGCGTGTCGGCGGGTGGCGAGACGATGATCGATTTGAACGACGTCGAGGAGGATCTGCAGATCGCGTTCGACGCGGACCAACTGATCGACGCGAGCCGCGACGAGACCGCGCGGATCGTCGACGCCGCCCGCGAGACGGTGCGACTCGCGGGGATCGCGCCGCACGACGTCGACGCGCTGTATTTCACGGGCGGCTCGACGGGGCTCGCGTTCCTGTCGGGCGCGCTCGCGGCGACGTTCCAGGATGCGCAGCCGGTGTACGGCGATCGCCTCGCGAGCGTCGCGACGGGCCTCGGCATCCACGCGCAGCGCGTGTACGGCTGACGGACGGCGCGCGGGCGGCTCGCCGCACCCACGCCGGGGATCGCCCGATTCGCCGAAAACAAAAAGCCCCGCCGAGGCGGGGCTTTTTACTGTGCTGCGAAATCTCGCGCTGCGCTTACAGCGGCTTGATGTTCGCTGCTTGCAGACCCTTCGGGCCGGTCTTCACTTCGAACTCGACCTTCTGGTTCTCTTGCAGCGTCTTGAAGCCGTCGCTGCGGATTTCCGAGAAATGCGCGAAGAGGTCTTCACCGCCGCCTTCGGGGGTGATGAAACCAAAACCCTTAGCGTCGTTGAACCACTTGACGGTGCCGGTTGCCATAACTTGTTCCTAAAAATATAAACAGGGCCAAAGCCCGGGGAGCGCATGAAAATCAAGGAAGGGGGTAATGGGACCAACCGGAGTACCGTTGATGGGCGAACTACGAAAGTACCTATTCACTCGCCGCTTGAAATCCTGCTCGACCGTTTATACGACTATTCGATTCGACGGTCAATCTTATTCGATCAAATCTCAGGGTTAATGCTGAGGCAACCGATTATTAGAGCTTACAAAGCTTGCCATTGTCATCAAATTTTTGTAGGGGAGCGATCGATTTTTGCGTTCATTCCGCGGTGCAACCGTTAAACTACGCGCCGCGCGGATGGGTTGCTCCCGATCGGACAACCTGTCCCCCAAGAATGCAAGTGCGGTGCCGTCCGGCTCGATCCTTGGCGGTGTGCCGACCTTGCTTTTTGAGACATAGGAGAGGTTGTGAAGAGTTCTATTCAACGGAACATCGGTCCGTTCGCCTTGATGCTGACCGGGCTGGGTTCGATCATCGGATCGGGCTGGCTGTTCGGCGCATGGAAAGCCGCCAAGATCGCCGGACCCGCCGCCATCTGCGCATGGATCATCGGCGCGGTCGTGATTCTCGCCATTGCACTGACGTATGCCGAACTCGGCGCGATGTTCCCCGAATCGGGCGGCATGGTCCGCTATGCGCGCTACTCGCACGGCTCGCTCGTCGGCTTCATCAGCGCGTGGGCGAACTGGATCGCGATCGTCTCGGTGATCCCGATCGAGGCGGAGGCGTCGATCCAGTACATGAGCACCTGGCCGTATGCATGGGCGCACGCGCTCTTCGTCAACGGCGAACTCACGACACCCGGCCTACTGCTGTCGGCGGTCCTCGTCGTCATCTACTTCCTGCTCAATTATTGGGGTGTGAAGCTCTTCGCGCGCGCAAACACCACGATCACCATCTTCAAGTTCCTGATTCCCGGCCTCACGATCGCAGGCCTGATGCTGTCGAGCTTCCATAGCGAAAACCTCGGCACCGCGTCGAACGCGAGCTTTGCGCCGTATGGCTGGTCGGCCGTGCTGACCGCGGTCGCGACGAGCGGCATCGTGTTCGCGTTCAACGGCTTCCAGAGCCCCGTGAACCTCGCCGGGGAAGCGCGCAATCCGTCGCGCAGCGTGCCGTTCGCGGTGATTTCGTCGATCCTGATCGCGCTCGTGATCTACGTGTTGCTGCAAGTCGCCTACATCGGCGCGGTGAATCCGGCCGACGTCGCGAAGGGCTGGGTGCACTTCAACTTCGCTTCGCCGTTCGCGGAACTCGCGATCGCACTGAACCTGAACTGGCTCGCGATCCTGCTGTATGTCGACGCGTTCGTGAGCCCGAGCGGCACCGGCACGACCTACATGGCGACGACGACCCGCATGATCTACGCGATGGAGCGCAACAACACGATGCCGAAGATGTTCGGCGACGTGCACCCGCTCTACGGCGTGCCGCGCCAGGCGATGTGGTTCAACCTGCTGGTTTCGTTCGTCTTCCTGTTCTTCTTCCGCGGCTGGAGCTCGCTCGCGGCGGTGATCTCGGTCGCGACCGTGATCTCTTACCTGACGGGCCCGATCAGCCTGATGGCGCTGCGTCGCGCGGCGACGGACCTCGAGCGTCCGCTGTCGATCCCGGGCATGAAGCTGATCGCGCCGTTCGCGTTCGTGTGCGCGTCGTTGATCCTGTACTGGGCGAAGTGGCCGCTGACGGGCGAGATCATCCTGCTGATGGTCGTCGCGCTGCCTGTCTACTTCTACTTCCAGGCGAAGTCCGGCTGGGGCGGCTGGGGCCGCGACCTGAAGGCCGCGTGGTGGCTCGTCGCGTACCTGCCGACGATGGCCGTGCTGTCGCTCATCGGCAGCAAGGAGTTCGGCGGCCGCAACCTGCTGCCGTACGGCTGGGACATGCTGGTCGTCGCGGCGATCTCGCTCGCGTTCTATTACTGGGGCGTGAATACCGGTTATCGCACCGAATATCTCGACGAGCGCGAGTCGCGCGACGAGATCCTCGAAGGGATCGGCGCGTAATCGCACGGTCCGTCGCCGACGATCGGCGGCGATGGGCGTCGAAGCTCGAAGACAAAGCCCGCCTGGGAAATCCCGGGCGGGCTTTGTCGTTTTGGGGCGGTCGGAGCGTGGCGTGTCGGCCGACGGGCTCGGGCGGCCGGCCGGGGCTGCGTGCGGCCGCGCGGGTCAAGCGTGTTGTCCGTGTCGGCATGCTCTTGCTTGCGGTGCTGGCTGGATGTCCTCAGTGCGCGCCGGATGGCGCTCCCGATGATCAGCCGCGGCGGCGAGGGCTGTTGCCGGAGCAAAGCCGGCGCAGTGCGTCGAGGCCGGAAGCCGAAGCCCTGGACGCTCCGAAATGCAGAAGCCCCGGCTCAGCGCGCGTCAGGCCGCCGAGTCGAATACATAGTTCGTCATCGCGAGCACGCGCTGGTACGTGCCGAGCGACTGGATGCGCAGCCGGTAGTCGTCGTCGGCCGCGCCGAGCGCCGCGAAGATGGGCAACAGGTGCTCGTCGGTCGGATGCATCAGGACCGCGTGCGGCGCCAGGCGGCGATAGTCGAGCAGCGCGTCGATGTCGCGTGCGGCGAGCTTTTCCTCGAACCAGCAAGTGAATTCGGCGACACGCGGGTCAGCGTCCTCGGGCGCGGCCGAAAAATCCGCCGCGCGCAGGTTGTGCGTGATCTGACCCGAGCCGATCACCATCACGCCTTCGTCGCGCAGCGACCGCAGCGCACGGCCGACGCGGAAATGATGCGCGGCGTCGGCGCGTGGCTGGATCGACAACTGCGCGACCGGCACGTCCGCATTCGGGAACATCAGCAGCATCGGCACCCACGCGCCGTGATCGAGCCCGTGCGGCGTGACCGCCGTCTCGATGTCCGCATCGCCGAGCAGCGCGGCCGCGCGGGCCGCGACGTCGGGCGCGCCGGGCGCCGGATAGCGGATCTCGTAGAGCGCGCGCGGAAAGCCGTAGAAATCGTGGATCGTGTCGGGCCGTTCGGCGTCGCTGACGACGGGCTGATGGGTAAGCCAATGCGCGGACAGCATCAGCACCGCGCGCGGGCGGGGCAGCTCGCCGCCGAGCACCGTGAACGCGCCGGACGGCAGCGTCGGATCGATCGGCAGCGTCGGCGCGCCGTGCGACAGATAGAGGGACGGAAGTCGGTTCATGATGATCGGGGACTTCGGGGAAGTGACATTGCCTACGACTATAGGCTCGTACCGATCATTGATAAATGCGAAAAACGGATTTGATTGTGTTGAATATGTTGTTAATCGCGCGGGCGGGACAACGCGGCAACAATGGGCGGCTGGTCCCGATTACGCGGGGCGACGCGCGACTGGCGCGCGATTGACTGCCGACGGAGAAACGGCCGCCATGCCGGTCTCGCCCTCGGCATCAGCCATGCTCGCGCAGCCCTTGCCACGGGGGGGTGCGCGGCGCGCCGAGCGCGAACATGTCGAGCACGCGTGCGACCGTATGGTCGACCATCTCGTCGATCGATTTCGGCATGGCGTAGAACGCGGGCATCGGCGGAAAGATCACGCCGCCCATCTCGGTGACGGCCGTCATGTTGCGCAGATGCGCGAGGTTGAACGGCGTTTCGCGCACGAGCAGCACGAGCCGGCGGCGTTCCTTCAGCGTGACGTCCGCGGCGCGGGTGATCAGGTTGTCGGACAGGCCGTGCGCGATGCTCGCGAGCGTCTTCATCGAGCATGGCGCGACGATCATGCCGTCCGTCGCGAACGAGCCGGACGCGATGCTCGCGCCGACGTCGCGCACCGAATGGACGACATCGGCGCGCGCCAGCATGTCGTCCTTCGACAGTTGCAGTTCGTGCTGGAGGTTGAGCCAGCCGGCGCTCGAGATCAGCAGGTGCGTCTCGACGCCGCCCGACGCGCGCAGCATGTCGAGCATGCGCACCCCGTAGATCGCGCCGGTGGCGCCCGTGACCGCGACGATCAGGCGCCGCGGCGGCGCCGGACGAGGCTCCATCGGGATGGGCGGATCAGGCGGTGAAGAGCTGCTGCAGCTCGCCCGACTGGTACATCTCCATCATGATGTCCGAGCCGCCGACGAATTCGCCCTTCACGTAGAGCTGCGGGATCGTCGGCCAGTTCGAGAATTCCTTGATGCCCTGGCGGATCTCTTCGTCCTCGAGCACGTTGACCGTCTTGAACTGGTCGACGCCGCACGCCTTCAGCACCTGCACGGCGCGGCCCGAAAAGCCGCACATCGGGAATTGCGCCGTGCCTTTCATGAAGAGCACGACCTGGTTTTCGTCGACGATTTGCTTGATGCGTTGTTGGGTATCCATGACTGACCTTGCTGTAGCTGGGCGTTAGAAGAGAAATGATACTGGATTTCACCTGGGCCGGCGGGCGCCGCCCGCGGCGTCAGCCGGGCAGGCGGCCGCCCGTCGCGCGCTCGATCGCCGCGAGATCCGCGAGCGATTCGACGCCGGCGAAGCCCGCCGCCTCGAGAAGCGCGCGGACGCCGGCCGCCTGATCGTAGCCGTGTTCGATCCACAGCGCGCCGTCCGGCGCGAGGAACGCATGCGCGCCCGCAACGATCGTGCGGATCGCGGCGAGCCCATCGTCCTCGTCGGTGAGTGCGCCGCGCGGCTCGAAGCGCAGATCGCCTTCGGCGAGGTGCGGATCGTGCCGCGCAATGTACGGCGGGTTGCTGACGATCACATGAAATCGCAGGCTGGAATCGAGCGCCGCGTACCAGTCGCTTTCGAGAAACCGCAGCGGTCCGCCCGGGCGCGCCGGAGCGAGCAGCTTGCGCGCGTTGCGGCGCGCGACGTCGAGTGCGGCCGGCGACCGGTCGAGCGCCCAGACATGCGCGTCGGGCCGTTCGGACGCGATCGACACCGCGATCGCGCCGCTGCCCGTGCCGAGATCGAGCACACATGGCGAGGCGATTCCGTCGACCGCGTCGAGCACCGTCTCGACGAGCAGCTCCGTCTCCGGCCGCGGGATCAGCACGTCCGGCGTGATCTCGAATTCGAGGCCGAAGAACTCGCGCGCGCCCGTGAGCTGCGCGACCGGCTCGCCCGCCGCGCGGCGCGCCTCGATCGCGAGGTAGCGCTCGATCGCGGTGGCGTCGAGCGGCTCGTCGGCGCGCGTGATCAGCTGCGTGCGGGTCCAGCCGAGCGCGTGCGCGAGCAGGATCCGCGCGTCGACCGCGTCGAGCGGGGACGCGCGCAGCAAGTCGGTGGCGGTGGCGGGCGTGGGCCTCTTCGTGCTCATCGTGCGCGATTTCCGGGCGATGTCACTCGGCGTCGCCGAGCGACGCGAGCAGTTCGGCCTGATGCTCGCTGACGAGCGCGGCGATCAGTTCGTCGAGATCGCCGTCCATGATCTGCTCGAGCTTGTACAGCGTCAGGTTGATCCGGTGATCGGTCATCCGGCCCTGCGGGAAGTTGTACGTGCGGATCCGCTCGGAGCGATCGCCCGAGCCGATCAGGCTCTTGCGGGTCGCCGCTTCCTTCGCGTGCTGCTCGTGATACTGCTTGTCCTTGATCCGCGCGGCGAGCACCTTCAGCGCGCGGTCCTTGTTCTTGTGCTGCGAGCGGTCGTCCTGGCATTCGACGACGATCCCCGTCGGGATGTGCGTGACGCGCACCGCCGAATCGGTCTTGTTGATGTGCTGGCCGCCCGCGCCGGATGCGCGGAACGTGTCGATCCGCAAGTCGGCCGGGTTGATCTCGATTTCGCCGATCTCGTTGGCTTCCGGCATCACCGCGACCGTGCACGCGGACGTGTGGATGCGGCCCTGCGTCTCGGTCGCGGGCACGCGCTGCACGCGGTGCCCGCCCGATTCGAACTTCAGGCGCGAGTATGCGCCGTAGCCCGCGATCCGCACGATCACTTCCTTGTAGCCGCCGAGATCCGACGGGCTCTCCGACATCATCTCGACCTGCCAGCGCTGCCGCTCCGCATAGCGCAGGTACATCCGGAGGAGATCGCCCGCGAAGAGCGCCGATTCGTCGCCGCCCGTGCCCGCGCGGATTTCGACGAAGATGTTGCGGTCGTCGTTCGGGTCCTTCGGCAGCAGCATCGTCTGCAGCTCGGCCGCGAGGCGGCCCATTCGCTCGCGCGCGCCGCGCAGCTCGTCTTCAGCGAAGTCGCGCATCGACGCGTCGCCGAGCAGCTCCTGCGCGGCAAGCTCGTCGGCGCGCGCCTGGCGCCACTGCGCGTAGTGCTCGACGACGGGGCCGATTTCCGCGTGTTCGCGCGTCAGCTTGCGGTACTGGTCGAGATCCGCGGTGACGTTCTCGCGGCTCAACAGGTCGTTCAGTTCGGCCAGCCGGGTTGTGAGCTGGTCGAGCTTGCTTTGCATGCTCGTCTTCATGGTGCGGAGCGACGCTCCCAGGGAAGAATTCGAAAAGGGAAGGGGGGACGGACAGGCAGGCGCCGCTAACGGCCCGACGAGTCCGACGAGCGCGGCGCGTGCTGATAGAAGCCGCGCATCAGTTCTATCAACGAATCGCGGTCGGCGCCGTTCGCGCGGTTGAGCGCGCTCGTCGGGCCGTGGATCAGCTTGTTGGTGAGCGCCTGCGACAGCGCGTCGAGCACGGCGGCCGGATCGTCGCCGCGCGCGAGCATCTTTTGGGCGCGCTCGACTTCCGCGCGGCGCAGCGCGTCGGCCTGCGTGTGCATGTGACGGATCACGGGCACGATGCTGCGCGCGTCGAGCCACTGCATGAAGTTCTGCACGCGCGTTTCGATGATCGCCTCGGCTTGCGCGACGGCTGCCTGCCGCGACGCATTGCCTTCGCGGACGATCGCGCCGAGATCGTCGACCGTGTAGAGGAACACGTCCTTCAACTCGCCGACTTCGGGCTCGATGTCGCGCGGCACGGCCAGGTCGACCATGAAGATCGGGCGATGGCGGCGCGCCTTCACCGCGCGCTCGACGGCGCCCAGGCCGATGATCGGCAGCGTCGACGCGGTGCACGACACGATGATGTCGAACTCGTGCATCCGCGCGGGCAAGTCGGAGAGCGGCATCGCGCGGCCGCCGAAGCGCTCGGCGAGCTTCGCGCCGCGCTCGGCGGTGCGGTTCGCGACGACGAGCTCGCGCGGACCTTGCGCGGCGAAGTGCGTCGCGCAGAGTTCGATCATCTCGCCCGCGCCGATGAACAGCACGCGCTGCTGCGCGACCTGTTCGAAGATCCGTTGCGCGAGCCGCACGGCCGCGGCCGCCATCGACACGGACTGCGCGCCGATCTCGGTCGTTCCGCGCACTTCCTTCGCGACCGCGAACGTGCGCTGGAACAGCTGGTTCAGATAGGTGCCGAGCGAGCCCGCCTCGGACGCGGTGCGCACCGCGTGCTTCATCTGGCCGAGGATCTGCGTTTCGCCGAGCACCATCGAATCGAGTCCCGACGCGACGCGGAATGCGTGGCGCACCGCCTCGGACTGCGGCAGCGCGTAGACGTGCGGCGCGAGCTCGTCGGCGGGAATGCGGTGATAGTCGGACATCCAGCGGATCGCGGCGTCGCGGGCCGCGCGATCGTCGGTCGCGCAGTACAGCTCGGTGCGGTTGCAGGTCGACAGGATCGCCGCTTCGGGCGAGTTCGGCGCCGGATGGCCGAGGAGGACGCTCTTGAACGTCGCGAGTGCAGGCTTGATTTGTTCGAGCGGAAACGCCACGCGTTCGCGCAAGGCGACAGGCGCAGTGTGGTGATTGATTCCGATCGTGAGGAGCTGCATGTCGAGGGGCTATCGTTTAGTCCCATATTATAGCGTTTTGACGACGAAGCCATGGCCGATGCGCACGGCGGCCCGTGTTCGCGGCTGGCGCCGCCGCGCGCCGTCGTCGCGCTTGCCCGCATGCCCGGCGAACCGTGCCGGACGCGCTTTGCCGGGGCGGCGGCCGCGCCGCGCGCATTTGAAACCGTGCGCCGTTGCGGCGAACCGCCTTCCGGGCGCGACGTCATGCCGCGCCTTTTTGAAAAGCGATGCCAAAACGGTGCGAAAATGACGGACTGCGAGACGGGGGCGCGCCGGCGGCGACGGCGCGCGGCGGGGGATCGAGCGAGCGGCTCGGCGCGTCGACGCCGCCGCAACGAGCGGTGCCATGGCCACGCCTGATCGCATCGGACGTTGCTTCGCCGTCATGCCTTGCGGTCGTTCGCGCGGCGGGAAACCGGCTCGTGAGCCGCTGCACCGGCCCTGAATTGTGTGAAGAATGGCGCTCGCCGCGCGCCGTTCGTGCCGACAGGACGAGTCCGACGGTAGAAGAGGCGTTGAATGAACTGGTTTGGAATCGTCGTGCTGGGCTTTGCTGTCGGCTTGCTCGGCTGGGCGCTCAATCCGCTGCGCAGCCTGAGCCGCGCGTCGCTATGGCTTGCCGTCGCGGCGGGCGTGCTCGGCGCGGCGGCCGCGAAGATGGCCGGCAATGTCACTGGTCTCTTTTACGATGGCGAGACGCTCGAATGGCCGGTCTGTACGGCCGCCGCGCTTCTGGCCGTTGCCGTGACGGTGGGCCTGTCGGCCCGCCGCTGAACGTTTGCAGGTGAAATCATGAATGCCCGACTCCCCGAACCGTCGCCCGTGCCGGCGCGTCTTGCCCTGCTGCGCGGCGCGATGGCGCACGAGGATCTGGCCGCCTATGTGGTGCCGTCCGCCGATCCCCATTTGTCCGAATATTTGCCCGAGCGCTGGCAGGCGCGGCAATGGCTGTCGGGCTTCACCGGCTCGGTCGGCACGCTCGTCGTGACCGCCGATTTCGCGGGCCTCTGGGTCGACAGCCGCTACTGGGTGCAGGCCGAAGCGCAGCTCGCCGGCACCGGCGTCGAGCTGATGAAGATGATGGGCGGCCAGCAGATGCAGCCGCACGTCGAATGGCTCGCCGGGCACGTGCCCACGGGCATGACGGTCGGCGTCGACGGCGCGGTGCTCGGCGTCGCGGCGGCGCGCGCGCTGACGGCGGCGCTCACGCCGCGCGGCATCGTGCTGCGCACCGATCTCGACCTGCTCGACGCAATCTGGCCGCAGCGTCCGTCGCTGCCCGCCGACGCGATCTTCGAGCACGCGGCGCCGCAGGCCGATACGGCGCGCGAGGGCAAGCTCGAGCTGGTGCGCCGCGCGATGCAGGAGCAGGGCGCGCAGTGGCACTTCGTGTCGACGCTCGACGATCTCGCGTGGCTCTTCAATCTGCGCGGCGCCGACGTCAACTACAACCCGGTGTTCGTCGCGCATGCGCTCGTCGGCCTCGAGCGCGCGACGCTCTTCATCGCCGACGGCAAGGTGTCGACCGAGCTCGCGACGTCGCTCGCGCGAGACGGCGTCGATGTGGAGCCGTACGACGCCGCGGCCGCGGCGCTCGCCGCGCTGCCGGACGGCGCGGGGCTGCTGATCGATCCGCGCCGCGTCACGTACGGGCTGCTGCAGGCGGTGCCGCAGCAGGTGCGCGTGATCGAGGCGGTGAATCCGTCGACGTTCGCGAAGTCGCGCAAGACGCCCGCCGAGATCGAGCACGTGCGCGCGACGATGGAGCTCGACGGCGCGGCGCTCGCCGAATTCTTCGCGTGGTTCGAAGGCGCGCTCGGCCACGAGACGATCACCGAACTGACGATCGACGAAAAGCTGACCGCCGTGCGTGCGCGCCGGCCGGGCTACGTATCGCCGAGCTTCGCGACGATCGCGGGCTTCAACGCGAATGGCGCGATGCCGCACTACCGCGCGACACGCGCCGCGTACGCGGCGATCGAAGGCGACGGCCTGTTGCTGATTGATTCGGGCGGCCAGTATCTGAGCGGGACGACCGACATCACGCGGGTCGTGCCGGTCGGCGCGATCGACGATGCGCACCGGCGCGACTTCACGATCGTGCTGAAGGCGATGATGGCGCTGTCGCGCGCGCGCTTTCCGCGCGGCATTCGCTCGCCGATGCTCGATGCGATCGCGCGCGCGCCGATGTGGCAGGCGGGGCTCGACTACGGACACGGCACGGGGCACGGCGTCGGCTATTTCCTGAACGTCCATGAAGGGCCGCAGGTGATCTCGCACTACGCGCCCGCCGAGCCGTACACGGCGATGGAAGAGGGGATGATCACGTCGATCGAGCCGGGCGTGTACCGGCCGGGCAAGTGGGGGGTGCGGATCGAGAACCTCGTCGTGAACCGCGCGGCGGGACAGACCGAGTTCGGCGATTTCCTCGAATTCGAGACGCTGACGCTGTGCCCGATCGACACGCGCTGCGTGCTGCCTGCGCTCCTCGACGACGAAGAACGCGCGTGGCTCGATGCGTATCATGCGACGGTGCGCGAGCGGGTCGGCAAGCATCTGTCGGGCGATGCGAAAGCATGGCTCGACGCGCGCACGCAGCCGATCTGACGCGCGGCTTCGGTCGCCGGCCGGCGACCGACGACAGGCAAGCGGCAACCGGCACGAACGATCGAACGATAAGAACGGAGGGCGACGGATGGCGAACGTAGCGGTGATCGTGGTCGACATGCAGCGCGGGTTGCTGCAGCGGGCGACGCCCGCGCATCGGCTGGGCGAGGCGGTCGCGGGCATCAACCGATTGACGGCGGCGGCGCGCGCGGCCGGCGCGCCCGTGTGCTTCGTGCAGCACGACGGCGACGCGGACGACGACGTCGTGCCCGGCACGCCCGGCTGGCACCTGCATGCGGACCTCGTCTGCGCCGCCGCCGACTGGCGGCTCCGCAAGCGCGAAAGCGATTCGTTCCACGACACGCCGCTCGCCGCGCAACTCGATGCGCACGGAATCGACGCCGTGGCGATCTGCGGCTATGCGTCGGAATTCTGCGTCGATTCGGCAGCGCGCCGCGCGGCGCTCCTCGGCTATCGGACGACGGTCGTCTCCGATCTGCATACGACGAACGACCGCCCGCACCTGAGCGCGGCGCAGGTCGTCGCGCATCACAATTTCATCTGGACCCACTGCACGTTCTCGGGCAACGGCGTCGCACCGCGGCCGCTCGAAGAGGTGCTCGCGACGGAGTTCGCATGACCATCAAGGCAGTCGTGTTCGATTTCGGCGGGGTGCTGATCGACTGGAGCCCCGAGTATCTGTACAAGCGGCTGATTCCGGACGAGACCGAGCGGCGCTGGTTTCTCACGCACGTGTGCGGGATGGACTGGGTGGTGAAGCAGGACGGCGGACAGACGATCGAAGAGGCGACCGCGGAGCGCATCGCGGCGTTTCCCGAGCACGAGGCGCTGATCCGCGCGTTCTACGCGCGCTGGCACGAGATGGTCGGCGGCGAGATCGAAGGCGGCGCGGCGCTCGTCGACAAGCTCGACGCGCACGGCGTGCCGCTCTTCGGCCTTACGAACTGGTCCGCCCAGACGTTTCCGTACGCGTGGGAGAATTTTCCGGTGCTGCGCCGCTTCAAGGACATCGTCGTGTCGGGGCGCGTGAAGCTCGTGAAGCCCGATCCGGCGATCTACCGAGAGATGCACGCGCGGATCGATCCGCATCTGCCGGGCGTCGCGCCGCACGAGCTCGTCTTCATCGACGACAACGCGAAGAACGCGGCGGCCGCGACCGCGCTCGGCTGGCACGGGATTCATCACACGCGCGCCGATGCGACGGAGACGCGGTTGCGCGAGCTGGGCGTGTTCGGTTGACGATGCGGTGTGGTGCTGCATCGCCGCCGTCTTCGCGCGAACGCGTTGGTGGCGCGTCGGCGAAGTTCATGAAAAAAGCGGGCATGTCGCCCGCTTTTTGTTTCGCGCCGCGCACGGCGCAGGTCATGCATCGTGCGCGGCAGCCGTCGCCGCAGCCGATCGCCGATCGTAGATCGCGCGAACCGCCGCCGCTCGCGCGACGCCGATTCCGGCGAACGGCGAACGGCGAACGGCGAACGGCGAACGGCGAACGGCGAACCGCGAACGACGAACGACGAACGACGAACCGCGAACGACGAACCGCGAACGAATCCGCGGCCGGCCGTTACCGGCTGATCGGCTTGTAGCGCAGACGCTTCGGCTTCGCCGCTTCCTCGCCGAGGCGCGCACGCTTGTCGGCTTCGTACTCCTGGTAGTTGCCGTCGAAGAACACGGCCTGCGAATCGCCTTCGAACGCGAGGATGTGCGTCGCGATCCGGTCGAGGAACCAGCGGTCGTGCGAGATCACCATCACCGAGCCCGCGAATTCGAGCAGCCCGTCTTCGAGCGCACGCAGCGTTTCGACGTCGAGATCGTTCGACGGCTCATCGAGCAGCAGCACGTTGCCGCCCGCGATCAGCGTCTTCGCGAGGTGCAGGCGGCCGCGCTCGCCGCCCGACAGGTTGCCGACGTTCTTCTGCTGATCGCCGCCCTTGAAATTGAAGCGGCCGATGTACGCGCGCGACGGCGTCTCGTACTTGCCGACCGTCAGCACGTCCGCGCCGCCCGAGATCTCTTCGAACACGGTCTTGCTGCCGTCGAGCGCGTCGCGGCTCTGGTCGACGTACGCGAGCTTCACCGTCGGGCCCTGCACGATCTCGCCCGAATCCGGCTGCTCCTTGCCCGTCAGCATCCGGAACAGCGTCGACTTGCCCGCGCCGTTCGGCCCGATGATGCCGACAATCGCGCCCGCCGGAATCTTGAAGTTCAGGTTGTCGATCAGCAGGCGATCGCCGTATGCCTTGCTGACGTTCTTGAACTCGATCACTTCATTGCCGAGGCGGTCGCCGACCGGGATGAAGATTTCCTGCGTCTCGTTGCGCTTCTGGTATTCCTGGCTGTTCAGTTCCTCGAAGCGCGCGATACGCGCCTTCGACTTCGCCTGGCGGCCCTTCGGGTTCTGGCGCACCCACTCCAGTTCCTTCTTGATCGCCTTCTGGCGCGCCGATTCCGACGCTTCTTCCTGCTTCAGGCGGTCTTCCTTCTGGTCGAGCCAGCTGCTGTAGTTGCCCTTCCACGGAATGCCGTGGCCGCGGTCGAGCTCGAGAATCCACTCGGCCGCGTTGTCGAGGAAGTAGCGGTCGTGCGTGACCGCGACGACGGTGCCCGGGAAGCGCGTCAGGAACTGCTCGAGCCATTCGACCGATTCGGCGTCGAGGTGGTTGGTCGGCTCGTCGAGCAGCAGCATGTCGGGCTTCTCGAGCAGCAGCTTGCACAGCGCGACGCGGCGCTTTTCGCCGCCCGACAGATGCTCGATCTTCGCGTCCCACGGCGGCAGGCGCAGCGCGTCGGCGGCCACTTCGAGCTGTTGCTCGGGGCTGCCGCCGTCACTCGAAGCGAGGATCGCTTCGTACTTCGCCTGCTCGGCGGCGAGGGCGTCGAAGTCGGCGTCCGGTTCGGCATATGCCGCGTAGATTTCCTCAAGCTTCTTGTTGGCCTGGAACAGGTCGCCGAGACCTTCCTCGACGGCTTCGCGCACCGTCTTCGTCGGGTCGAGCTGCGGTTCCTGCGGCAGGTAGCCGATGTTCAGGTTCGGCATCGGCGTCGCTTCGCCTTCGATGTCCTTGTCGACGCCCGCCATGATGCGGATCAGCGTCGATTTGCCCGAGCCGTTCAGACCGAGCACGCCGATCTTCGCGCCGGGGAAAAACGACAGCGAGATGTCCTTCAGGATCTGGCGCTTGGGCGGCACGATCTTGCCGACCCGGTTCATCGTGAAAACGTATTGGGCCATCTGCGTGAATGAAAGAGTGGAAGTTCACGCGGCCGCGCGCCGGCTGGCGGCCGACGGCGGCGACGTGTGCGATTTGGTTCGTGGAAGCGGCCGCGGCGCGTGCCGGTGGCGGCGCCGCGGCTGCGCGGCGCGAACCGCCATTGTACTTCGGCGTGGTGCGGGAGCGCGCCGGACAGGCGGCGAATGCGTTTCGTCGTGCGGGGCGGAGCGATGGCGTTTCGGGCGCGCGGCGATGTTGGCCGACCGCCTGACTGCCGCACCGGTTCGCCGTCGCCCGAAACGAAACGCCGCGACTGCAGCGCCGCTTCGCCGCCCGTGCCGAGGCGGCGGCGTGTCACAGCCAGGCGGCGACGCCGCCGTGCCCCGAGCACGTGCCGCGTCGATGCCGGCTGAAGCTGTACGCGCCGTCGCGGCAGCGGGCCGTCGCGCCTTTGGGGACGCGGCCCGATTTCGAATGCGCGGGCGCGTGCACGGTTTCTCCGTCGCGGTTCCGGTACGCGTCGTGGCGGTCGAGGTCGGCTTCGCCGCCGACGGCGGGCGTGGTCGGCGCGTAGGCGAATGCGGGCGGGAGCGGGAGCGTCGCGAGGGCGAGCGTGACGGCGATGCGCCGCGCCGCGCGGGACAGCGGAAGTAGCATGGTCTCTCTCGATTGTCGTTGTCGGTATCGCCTGGCGGCAGGATGGCATCTTAACTGCAGCGAATAACTGCAGCGAAGCGCTGAAGAAAATCCGCTGCGCATCGTCAAATCAAGAGGCGAGACATATTTCGATGGAGGAAGCCGATCTATGAATCGACTGATTGACCTGACGCGACTGCGGGCGGCGCTTGCCGGCGCCGCGCTCGGCCTGGCCGCGTGCGCGGGCGGCGGGCCGGTCGGCGAAGCGCCCGCGACGCTGCCGCTCGTCGTCGCGCACCGCGGCGGAACGGGCGACGCGCCGGAGAACACGCTCGCGGCGATTCGCGAGGCGGTCGCGAATCGTGCGGACGCGATCTGGCTGACCGTCCAGTTGAGCCGCGACGGCGTGCCGGTGTTGTACCGGCCCGCCGATCTGTCGGCGCTGACGCAGTCGAGCGGCCCGGTCGCCCGGTATGCAGCGGCGCAGCTCGCGCAGATGAACGCGGGCTGGAATTTTCGGGACGCGAGCGGACAATATCCGTATCGCGTCCGCCCGGTCGGCATCCCGACGCTGCGCGATGCGTTGCGTGCGATTCCGCCCGCGATGCCGGTCGTGCTCGACATGAAGGCGCTGCCGGCCGGGCCGCAGGCGAAGGCGGTCGCGGATGTGCTGGCGAGCGAGTCCGCGTGGCCGCGCGTGACGATTTATTCGACCGACGCGGCGTATCAGGCCGCGTTTGCGTCGTACCCGCAGGCGCGGCTCTTCGAGTCGCGCGATGCGACGCGAGGGCGGCTCGTGAACGTGCTGCTCGGCGGTGCGTGCGAAGGCGCGCCCGATGCGCCCGTGTGGGCCGGTTTCGAGATGCGTCGGAATCTGACGGTGAGCGAGCGCTTCACGCTCGGCGAGGGCGTGTCGAAGGTCGCGGCGACATTGTGGACGCCCGCGACCGTCGCGTGCTTCAAGCAGCGCGCGAACGCCCACATTCTCGCGATCGCGGTGAACGACGCGCACGATTACCGCGTGGCCGCGTGTCTCGGGGTCGACGCGGTGCTCGCGGATTCGCCGCGCGGGATGGCCGCGATCAAGGCGGCGCTGCAGGCGCGGCCGTTGCGTTGTGGAAGGGAGGCGCGATAGATGGAGCGCGCGACGACCGTGCGCCGCAGGCGTGTCGAGCGGATGTCCCGAATCGATCGGTGTGGCTGGCGACGGTGCGGTCGATTTGCGGCGTCGGGCGCACATGGTGCGGCCGACTTCGTAGCGCGGCGTCCGCTTCAATGATGCCGCAGTCGTCGACGACGATCTGCGCGTCGCGCAATTGCGCGGTTTCGCGGTGCCGGCATCGCAGACCGGCTCGACCGCCGTGCGTCGCCGTTCGCGATGTTCGCCGGGTGGCCGATCGTGCTGGTGCGCCTGTCGGCCGTGCATCCGGACACCGTGAAGGCGCTGCTCCTGCGCGAATGGCAGGCGATCGTGCCCGTGAAATGGCGCGACGAGACGGCGGGCGGCGCGCTGTGATTTGTCTGTCGACGCGCGTTTTTCGTCGCTACGCCTGCTTCACGAAGCGCCGTGCGTGGGCATCCGGCCGTTTTTTTCGAGCGGCTTCGCGGGCCCGTGCGACAGCGTCGGACGGACCATGCATCGCTCGCGTCTTTATCGATACGGCAAATGGTTCTATCGAAATTCACCAATTGGTTCTTAGTCGCGAACCGTTTGATGCTTACACTGCTTCGCTTCGGAGGCGGCCGACCATGATGCCGACGGCAGGGGCGCCGCGATGCGCCGCCGCATGCGCGGCGCATCGCAAACGCAGTTGCGCGGATCTGCGCGGCGCATCCGTCCGGGCGGCCGCAGGCGCGATGTCCGGCCGACGCGCGACGCACGTCGCGACGAGCACGGTTCGATAACAAAAAAAGGCCCCGCGCCGCCTTCACACGATGCCCGGTCATACCGGAACCGTTTATTTGGAGGGAGACATGAAAGGAAATCAGACAGGCCTGGGAACCGGCCTGAAGCAGCGTCACGTCACGATGCTGTCGATTGCGGGCGTGATCGGCGCCGGGCTGTTCGTCGGCTCGGGGCACGCGATTGCGGAAGCCGGGCCGGCCGCGCTGATCGCATACGCGATCGCAGGCCTGCTCGTCGTACTCGTGATGCGGATGCTCGGCGAGATGGCGGTCGCGCAGCCGGACAGCGGTTCGTTCTCGACCTATGCCGATCGCGCGATCGGCCATTGGGCGGGCTTCACGATCGGCTGGCTCTACTGGTGGTTCTGGGTGCTCGTGATTCCGATCGAGGCGACGGCGGCCGCGACGATCCTCAACGTATGGTTCCCCGGCGTCGCGACATGGATCTTCGCGCTCGGCATCACGTCGGTGCTCACCGTGACGAACCTCTTCTCGGTCAAGAACTACGGCGAGTTCGAATTCTGGTTCGCGCTCATCAAGGTGGTCGCGATCGTCGTGTTCCTCGCGATCGGCGGCGCGGCGATCGTCGGCCTGCTGCCGGGCTCGAGCGTGTCGGGCGCCGCGCGGCTCGTGAACGCGGGCGGCTTCATGCCGAACGGGATCGGTGCGGTGCTCGCCGCGATGCTGACGACGATGTTCTCGTTTGTCGGCACCGAGATCGTCACGATCGCCGCCGCCGAGTCCGAGCAGCCGGAGCGCCAGATCGTTCGCGCGACGAACTCGGTGATCTGGCGGATCTCGCTGTTCTATCTCGGCTCGATCTTCGTCGTCGCGGCGCTGGTGCCGTGGAACGACGCGCTCTTGCCCACGCACGGCTCGTATCAGCGCGCGATGGAACTGATCGGCGTGCCGCACGCGAAGGCGATCATCGACGTGATCGTGCTCGTATCGGTCGCGAGCTGCCTGAATTCGGCGCTCTATACGGCGTCGCGGATGATCTTTTCGCTGTCGACGCGCGGCGACGCGCCCGCGTTCCTGCGCCGCACCGACGCGAGCGGCACGCCGCGCGCGGCTGTGCTCGCGTCGACCGCATTCGGCTTCCTGACCGTGATCGCGAACTACGTGATGCCCGAGCAGGTGTTCGGCTTCCTGCTCGCGACGTCGGGCGCGATCGCGCTGCTCGTCTATCTCGTGATCGCGATTTCGCAACTGCGGATGCGCTCGACGCTCGACGCGACCGGCGAGCGCCTGCCGCTGCGGATGTGGTGCTTCCCGTGGCTCACGTGGGCGGTGATCCTGTTCATCTGCGGCGTGCTCGTCTTGATGCTGCTGCGTGAGGATCACCGGATGGAAATCGCCGCGACCGCGGTGCTTGCGCTCGCCGTCGTCGCGGCGTCGTGGATGAATCGGCGCGCGCGCGGCGCCGAGGCGTCGGCGTCCGCGCCGCCTCGGGTGTCCGCGAACCTGCGGTGACGGGACATCGGCCCGGCGGCGGCGCGCGGCCGCCGGGCCGATCGCATTCGGTTCGATAAGCGGAGCCTGGCGAAGCGCGGCGAGACACGCCGCGCCGAATGCAAGTCACGCGTTCGGCAGGATCTGCTTGTCCGCGTGCTCGTAGCGATACATCGCCATCGGCGTCCTGGGCATGGCGCGCGCCGCGGCCGCAAGCTGGACGCGCGCCATGCCCGCGTAGCGCCGAAAGTCCGGCGTCATCTGCGCGTGATCGTAGTAGCCGCAACCGATCGCCATTCCGCTCGGCGCGGGCGGCGCGAAGCGCGAAATCAGCGGCGATCAGGCGGCCGAGCGTGCGCGCGTAGCGAAACAGCGAGCGCATCTCGCGCGCTTGTGCCGTTGACGCCGTTAGGCTTGCGGTACGTTGGCGTTGGCGTTGGCGTTGGCTTCGGGCCTGGTTTCGGCATCGGCATCGACATCGGCATCGACCGGCCGTCTCGCGAGCGCCTGCTGCAACTGTTCGAGAACGAGCGCGCCGTACCGCGCATTGCCGTGAAACGGATCGGGCTCGCACCATTGCTGGTCCATGAGCCCGTCCCGCGCCGGCCCCGGCAGCGGATAGTCGAGCAGTGTCACGCCGTCGCGCATGCCGGCCGCCATCGCCTTCAGCGCGTCATGCTGCGCGTCGAAGTACTGCCGCCAGATGGCCGGGCCGACGGCGCGATACCAACGGTTGATCGTCCAGTCGGAATCGGCGGCCAGCGCACGATTCGGCGCCGGCCAAGGCTGAAGGAAAACGGGCTTGTCGTACCGGCCGGCGATGTGCTTCGCCAATCTGGCGATCGGCTGTTCGGCAAGCCATCCCGCGATCGTTTTCGACAACACGGCTGTCGAGACGACGGCGAGGTTCGCGGGCAGATGCTCGGGCAGATGCAAGCTCGACGAAGATGCGTTTGCCGCAAGCCACGTCGCGCAAGCCACGTGCGACAGCGGATGCATGCCGCGCTCGAGCGTTTCGTTGCGCGCGGCCCACCAGCCGAGCGCCGAGATCAGGTAGCCGTCGTAGTCGCCCAGCAGGATGCCCTTGTCGTCGTCCGCGAGCGGCGGGGCGTTCGTCAGCCGATCGGCGTCGGCCATGGCCCATTCGCCGGGTATGAAGTAGAAGTCGAGCTGCCCGATCGCGCCGCCGAGCCCTTCACGGTGCGCGGCAACCAGCGCGAGCGCATGCGAGTTGCCGATTACGGCGATTTTCATGGCTTCAGCTTCCTGAACGCGTCCAAGATCATGTCTTCGCATACTTCGTCGCGCGCGGCCGGCCCGGGCGCGCCGCGCTCGGGCGGGACGGCGGCCGTTTCGGGCGACCGCACATCGCCGGGCGCGACGGACGTCAGGCCGTCGAAGAATTGCTGCATCACGAAGTCGACGCCGAACGTCGAGACCGAGCGCATATTCGGCTCGTAGAACGCTCCCTTGAACGGGAATGCGCTGACGATCTCGTACGACGGGAAATAGTCGACGTTCGGCCGCGACGCCGCGAGTTGCCCCGCGACGGCCCGCAGTATCGACTTCGAATGAACCGTCGCGACGAGCACGTGCGCGTCGGTCGCGGTGGCCGTGAGCGGAACGGGCGACACGGTGAGCAGGCACCGTATCCCGCGATTGACTTGCCGGACGAGATCGAAGACGTCGGACAGGTCCGCGACGATCTCGTTGAATGCGTAGTTCTTGAATGCGTGGCGGGCGGCGTCGAACGTGCCGGCGACGGTGCCGGGACACATCGGATAGACGACGCGGCGCTCGGTGTCGAGCCATGCTTCCGTCAGTCCGAGCGTAAAGATGAACACGCCGCACGTTTCGAACATTCGCCGGAGGTTGCCGAGCGTCGCTTGCCGCGTGAGCAACGCTTCGTCACGCGATGCAAAGCCGTTCGGCTCGATGTTCGGCCGGAACGGATCGTAGTAGCGGCCGTTTTGCTCCCAGATCTCGTCGGACGGCGCTTCGACGCCGAATGCCCAGCGCACCCACTGGTTCAGCAGCGCCGCCGTGTAGACGTTGCCGATGCGCGCCGAAAAGACGCGGTAGTGGTAGTCGTCGAAGAGCGCTTCGGGGAAGCGGCTCGGCGGCGGTTCGCTGTCGAGCCAACGGTAGCCCGCCCGCATCAGCGCGCGGCTGATGTGCTGCGCGAAGCACGAGCCGAGCGTCGCGATCGGTTCGTGCTTGCCGATCGGATACTTCGGCCGCCAGAGGTCCGAGATCTCCATCGGATTGACGTCTCCGACCGCGGGACGCCAGAAGGCTCTCGTCGGCTGCAGCGCGTATGGATTCGACATGCTCGCTGGAAAGAGGAGATTGATCGGAGTCGGGGGCGTGTTGCCGCGAGCGGCGTTCGGCCGAGCCAGCCAGCATGATATGTCACGAGCCGGCGGTTTTTGAAGCGCGGAGAAGAGGGGGCGCTCGGGGGGCTCTGCGTGAGGCTTCGGGGAGCGGACGGGCGGGATCGCCGGGGCCGGCGAGCGCGGCTTCGATCGAATCGGAAAGCGGTGGCGACGCGCGAGGATTTCGCGTTCGGCGTGATCCGCGCGAAATCGAAACGACCCGGCGGTCGCGAGCGGCGAACGATCCGCCGCCTGCGCCCGCCGAGCCGGTGGTACGGCTAGACGTTGAACAGGAAGTTCATCACGTCGCCGTCATGCACGACGTACTCCTTACCTTCCGCGCGCATCTTGCCAGCTTCCTTCGCGCCTTGCTCGCCCTTGTACGCGATGAAGTCGTGGTAGGCGATCGTCTGCGCGCGGATGAAGCCGCGCTCGAAATCCGTGTGGATCACGCCCGCCGCCTGCGGCGCGGTATCGCCGATGTGGATCGTCCACGCGCGCACTTCCTTCACGCCCGCGGTGAAGTACGTCTGCAGGCCGAGCAGCTTGAAGCCCGCGCGGATCACGCGGTCGAGGCCCGGCTCTTCCATGCCCATGTCGGCGAGGAACGCTTCCTTGTCGGCGTCGTCGAGATCGGCGATCTCCGCCTCGATCGCCGCGCACACCGCGACGACCGGCGACTTCTCGGCGTCCGCGTACTGGCGGACCGCGTCGAGGTGCGGATTGTTCGCGAAGCCGTCGTCCTTCACGTTCGCCACGTACATCGCCGGCTTCGCGGTGATCAGGCAGAACGGCTTGATGAGCGCCTTCTCGTCGTCGGACAGATCGAGGCCGCGCACGGCCTTGCCCTGGTCGAGATGCGCGCGCGCCTTCTCGAGCACCGCGACGAGCTTCGCCGCTTCCTTGTCGTTGCCCGACTTCGCCGCCTTCGAATAGCGGGCGAGCGCCTTCTCGACGGTGCCGAGGTCGGCGAGCGCGAGTTCCGTGTTGATGACTTCGATGTCGTCGAGCGGGCTCACCTTGCCGGCGACGTGGATGACGTTTTCGTCCTCGAAGCAGCGCACGACGTGCGTGATCGCGTCTGTTTCGCGGATGTTCGCGAGGAACTGGTTGCCGAGGCCCTCGCCCTTGCTCGCGCCGGCGACGAGGCCCGCGATGTCGACGAACTCGACGACGGCGGGCACGACGCGCTCGGGCTTGATGATGTCGGCGAGCGCTTTCAGGCGCGCGTCAGGCACTTCGACGACGCCGACGTTCGGCTCGATGGTGCAGAACGGGTAGTTCTCGGCGGCGATGCCGGCCTTCGTCAGCGCGTTGAACAGGGTGGACTTGCCGACGTTGGGCAAGCCGACGATGCCGCATTTGAGGCTCATGGATTCCTTCGGGATTCAATGGGTTGTGCGTGATGTGGAGCGCATCGTGCACGGCGCGGGGCGTTCGTC
Source organism: Burkholderia sp. ABCPW 14 (assembly GCF_001523835.1). Classification (NCBI taxonomy): domain Bacteria; kingdom Pseudomonadati; phylum Pseudomonadota; class Betaproteobacteria; order Burkholderiales; family Burkholderiaceae; genus Burkholderia; species Burkholderia sp. ABCPW 14. The sequence goes on from NZ_LOVS01000201.1 coordinate 35,698, forward strand.
CGCGCGCCTTTTGGGCCACATCGGGGCCGGGCAGGAGCGTCCGTTCGGACGCTCGAGCGCAAGCGGGACGTGCGCTGCCACCAAAAGAGGCAATTGTAACTCGTTCGACGGCGCGCCAAGGCAACCGGCGGCTCGAGCGGCGTCGCCGCGCGCGGGCCGCCGGCCGATGTCCGGGCAGCGCGGGCTCGCAGCCGACTCGATGTGAGCGATGTCGCTGCGCACGGCGAAGCGCGTATCACGTGACAAGCGCGGGCGGAATCGCATTCCGCGGGAAGACGGCCGGCGCCTTCAGGCGGCGGTGCGGTGCGCGCCGGCGTCGATCGTCCTTCGTCCGCGCCGCCCCGCGAGGGCAGCGGGCGAATCAGTCGGCGGTCCGCCGATCGACGAGCGCCGTGCGGCAGTCGTTCAGCACGAGCTGCGCGAGGCGCGCATCGTAGTTCAGATCGTCGGTATCGATGATTTCCTCAACTGCGTCGCGCGCCCACGGCGCGTTGACGAAATCCGCGTGCTTCTTCGCGATGTCGAGCGCGATGAGCGACAGCTTCGCGAGCGTCAGCCAATCGGCCTCGCGCGCATGCCGGTCGAGCCATTTGTGCGCGGACTGGACCTGAAAGGCTGCACCTGGCCAGCTCTCGTTCAGGTAAAAGGCGCCGAGATTTCCGACGGCGAGCCAGCAGAGCAGCTCCACTCGGTCCTGTTGATTGAGATGGTGGCGCAGGTCGCTCATGGCCGTGCTCGCGATGGTGGTTGAGACCTGTTTTTGCGACGCCTGCAGATTGGTCGCGTCGTCATTGAAACGATAGCACGCGATGAGCGGAATCAGACAACCGTTCGGTGGGGTGGAACGCACTTTGCGGCGCTGGGGGCTTGCGCGTGGGGGCAGCGACGGCCGCAGCCGTGGCGACTGTCCGTGCGGTCGGAGTGGCGAGTGAGCGAAGGCTGAGGGACGGCTGAAGGAAGACTGAGGGAAGGCGCTCGATCGAGCCGCCGTTTTCGTCGACAGGCGCGCGTTTGCGGTCGTGCATCGGCCCGGCTGGCGCCGGCTCGAGGGCCGGGCGCCAGCCGGCGTCAGCGCGCTCCCCGCGTGCCGCACGCGACGAGATGCGCCATGCGATCCGCGAGCAACGAGCCGCCGAACCGCATATCAATACCGGTAGTAGTAGTCGCGATGGTGATAGTAGCCGCCGCCTTCCGGCACCACGATGCATCCTGCGAGCACGCTGCCCAGCACGACCGCGAGGGCGGCGAGAGCCGCGATCCGTTTCATCGACATCTCCTGTTCCAGTTGTTGCGTCGGCTCACTGTAGCGGCCGTGCGCATGACAAGCGGTGTGCGTTTGTAAGGAAACGTGTGGCGCGTAACGCGCGGTTCCGGTGGCGAGCGGCGGTGGGCGAGCGCCGGTTACATCGCCGCTGACGGGCGGTGCGGCCGCGTCGGCGCGCGGCATGCGCGGTTACGTGGAAACCCGCGTTCGACGAGCGCGGCGAAACCGGCTCGATGCGTGCGTCACCGTGTCGCGTGCCCTGATTTACCGCAAATTCCCTGAGCGAAGCGACCTGCTTCGCCCGGCTATAATGCCCGCCATGACTGCCTACCATCAGACCTTCGACGTCGCCGTCGTCGGCGGCGGCCTCGTCGGCAAGACGGCCGCGCTCGCGCTGACGCAGGCGGGCCACAAGACCGCGCTGCTCGCGCAGCCGGCCGCCCCGCGTCCCGCCGATCTCGCATTCGATTCGCGCATCTACGCGCTATCGGCGAGTTCGCAGGCGCTCCTCGAGCGGCTGCGCGTGTGGCAGGCGCTCGACCACAGCCGGCTCGCGCCCGTCTACGACATGCGCGTGTACGGCGACGCGCACGCCGAACTTCACTTCTCCGCGTTCCAGTCGGCGGTGCCGCAGCTCGCATGGATCGGCGAATCGTCGCTGATCGAATGCGCGCTCGACGCCGCGCTGCGCTTCCAGCCGAACCTCACGTGGTTCGACGCGCGCGCGCAGGGCTTCGACGTGAAGCCGGACGCCGCGACGCTCGCGCTCGCGAACGGCGACGTGATCGAATGCGATCTCGTCGTCGGCGCGGACGGCGCGCATTCGTGGGTGCGCTCGCAGATCGGCTCGAAGGTCGAGCGGCGCGATTATCGGCAGACGGGCGTGGTCGCGAATTTCAAGGCGTCGCTGCCGCATCGCGAGACCGCGTATCAGTGGTTCCGCGATGGCGAGATCGTTGCGCTGCTGCCGCTGCCGGACGGCCACGTGTCGCTCGTCTGGTCCGCGCACACCGCGCACGCCGACGCGCTGCTCGCGCTCGATCCCGCGCAGCTCGCGGCCGAGGTCGAGCGCGTGACGATGAACCGCCTCGGCGCGCTCGAGTGCGTGACGCCCGCGAAGGGCTTCCCGCTCGCGCTGCAGACGGTCGACCGGCTGATCGCGCCGCGCGTCGCGCTCGTCGGCGACGCCGCGCACCTGATTCACCCGCTCGCGGGCCAGGGGATGAACCTCGGGCTGCGCGACGTCGCCGCGCTCGCGGACACGATCGCGCACCGCGAAGCGTTCCGCGATCTCGGCGACACTGTACTGCTGCGCCGCTACGAGCGCGCGCGGCGCGAGGACATTCGCGCACAGATGATCGCGACCGACGGCCTGCAGCGGATCTTTTCGCTGCCGGGCACGGTCGCACGCATCGTGCGCAATACGGGGATGGCGCTCGTCGGCGCGCAGCCGCTCGTCAAGCGCTGGCTGGTCGCGTCGGCGCTCGGCTGACCGCGGCGGGCGAACCTTCGCGCAGCACGGCAGTCCGACACTGCTCCGCCGCAGTCGTACACTGTGGCGTTGCACGCACGCTTTGAAGGAAGATTTGCATGAAAAAAACGATTCGTATCGCCACGCTCGCGCTGGCCGCCGCGACGGCGACGCTCGGCTGCACCGCGCAGGCCGATCAGACCACCGACAAGCTGAAGGCTGCATTGCAGTCCCGCCTCGGCGCCGACGCTCCGATCAAGAGCGTGACGAAGTCGCCGATCGCGGGTTTGTACGAGGTCAACCTCGGCTCGCAGATCGTTTATAGCGACGCGTCGGGCGACTACGTGCTGCTCGGCGAGCTCGTCAACACGAAGACGCACAAGAACCTCACGGCCGAGCGTCTCGCCGAGATCAACAAGATCGATTTCACGAGCTTGCCGCTTTCGAACGCGATCAAGGTCGTGAAGGGCAACGGCGCGCGCAAGATCGCGGTGTTCTCCGATCCGAACTGTCCGTACTGCAAGAAGCTCGAGACGACGCTGCAGTCGGTCGACAACGTGACCGTCTACACGTTCCTGTATCCGGTGCTGTCGCCCGATTCGACGGTGAAGTCGAAGTCGATCTGGTGCGCGAGCGACCGCGTGAAGACCTGGCAGGCATGGATGCTCGAGCATCGCGCGCCCGCGAGCGCGACGAGCTGCGACACGACCGCGCTCGACAAGAATCTCGCGCTCGGCCGCGGGATGAACGTGACGGGCACGCCGACCGTGTTCCTCGCCGACGGCACCCGCCTGCCGGGCGCCGTGTCCGCCGACGAACTGAATCAGGCGCTCGCCGGCGTCAAGTGACGCGGCGTTTCTTGCATCGCGAAGGAGGCGCCGGCGCTTGGCCGGCGCCTCTTTTCGTATCCGTTTCCGCTAGCCCCGACCGATTCCGACGATGAAGCCGATTCGCTACACGATCGTTCCGAAAGACCCCGCCGCCCACCTGTTCGAAGTGACGCTCACGCTCGCCGATCCCGATCCGGCGGGCCAGCGCTTCACGCTGCCCGTGTGGATTCCGGGCAGCTACATGGTGCGCGAGTTCGCGCGCAACATCGTGACGCTGCGCGCGTTCAACGACGCGGGCCGCAAGCTGCGGATCGACAAGACCGACAAGCAGACCTGGCAGGCCGCGCCGACGTCCGGATCGATCACGCTGCGCTACGACGTCTACGCGTGGGATATGTCGGTGCGCGCCGCGCATCTCGACGACACGGGCGGCTTCTTCAACGGCACGAGCGTGTTTCTTTCGCCGGTCGGCCGCGAAGACGCGCCGCGCGAGGTGACGATCGAGCGCCCGGCGGGCGATGCATATCGGCGCTGGCGCGTCGCGACCGCGCTGCCGGAGGCGCGCGGCACGAAGCGTTACGGCTTCGGCGCGTACCGCGCGGAGAATTACGACGAGCTGATCGATCATCCGGTCACGCTGGGCGAATTCGCGCTGACGACGTTCGAGGCGCACGGCGTGCCGCACGACGTCGCGATCGCGGGCCGTGTGGTCGGGCTCGATCTCGAGCGGCTCGCGGCCGACCTGAAGCGCGTGTGCGAAGCGCAGATCGCGCTCTTCGAGCCGAAGACGAAGCGCGCGCCGATGTCGCGCTACGTGTTCATGACGCAGGCGGTCAGCGACGGCTACGGCGGGCTCGAGCACCGCGCGTCGACCGCGCTCATCTGCAATCGCAGCGATCTGCCGGTGAAGGGGCGCCCGGAGACGACGGAAGGCTATCGCACGTATCTCGGCCTGTGCAGCCACGAGTACTTCCACACGTGGAACGTGAAGCGGATCAAGCCGGCCGCGTTCGCGCCGTACGACCTGTCGCGCGAGAGCTATACGTCGCTGCTGTGGCTCTTCGAGGGCGTCACGTCGTACTACGATGACCTGATGCTCGTGCGCAGCGGCCTCATCTCGCAGGACGACTATTTCGCGATGCTCGGCCGCACGATCGCCGGCGTGCAGCGCGGCGCCGGCCGGCTCAGGCAGAGCGTCGCCGAAAGCTCGTTCGATGCGTGGATCAAGTACTACCGGCAGGACGAGAACGCGACGAACGCGATCGTCAGCTACTACACGAAGGGCTCGCTCGTCGCGCTTGCGTTCGATCTGGCGATCCGCGCGCAGACCCGCCATCGCAAGTCGCTCGACGACGTGATGCGGCTCCTGTGGCAGCGCTTCGGGCGCGACTTCTATCACGGCAAGCCGCACGGCGTCGGCGAGGACGACGTGAAGGCGCTGATCGCCGAAGCGACGGGCGTCGACCTCGGCCGGCTGTTCGACGATGCGGTGTCCGGCACGCGCGATCTGCCGCTCGCCGCGCTTTTCGAGCCGTTCGGCGTGACGCTCGCGCCCGACACGGGCGCGAACGGCTCGACCGGCGCGCCGCCGAAGCCGACGCTCGGCGCACGCACGCGAGGCGGCGCGGAATGCACGCTCGCGGCCGTCTACGAAGGCGGCGCCGCGCATCGCGCGGGGCTGTCGGCGGGCGATGCGCTCGTCGCGCTCGACGGGCTGCGTGTGACGGGCTCGAACCTCGATGCGCTGCTCGCGCGCTATCGGGTCGGCGACAAGGTCGAGATCCACGCGTTCCGGCGCGACGAGCTGCGCGTCGCGCGGCTCAAGCTCGACGGCCCGGAAGTCGCGCGCTACAAGCTGACCGCGCAGCCGAAGCCCGCCGCGACGCGTGCGCACCGCGACGCGTGGCTCGGGCTGCCGGCGGCGCGTGGCGGGAAATAGCCGCGCCGAACCGGGCGTCGATTGTTTCGCTGTTGCAACAATCCGTCACCCAGTCACGGCTTTTTCGCGACCGCAACGATCCGCACAATGGCGTCACTCGCGCTGCACTTGGCGCAAACCAACCCCCGGAGCCCGACATGACGACCATTCTTCAGATCAATTCCGCCGCCCGCTCGCAAGGCGCCCAGTCGACGATGCTTGCCGACGAACTGACGGCGAAGCTGCAACAAAGCCACCCCGGCGCGACCGTCAAGGTCCGCAACCTGCTCGCCGACGCGCTGCCGCACCTCGACGACGCGGTCCTCGGCGCGTTCTTCACGCCGGCCGACCAGCGCACCGCCGAGCAGAACGCGATTGTCGCGAAGAGCGACGCGCTGATCGACGAGCTGCGCTCGGCCGACGTGATCGTGGTCGGCGCGCCGATGTACAACTTCGGCGTGTCGTCGCAGCTCAAGGCGTACTTCGACTGGATCGCTCGCGCAGGCGTCACGTTCCGCTACACGGCGGAAGGCCCCGAAGGGCTGATCAAGGGCAAGAAGGTCTATGTGGTGTCGGCGCGCGGCGGCAAGCACGTCGGCATGTCGACCGACAGCCAGACGCCGTTCCTGCAGACGTTCCTCGGCTTCATCGGCATGACCGACGTGACTTTCGTCTACGCGGAAGGTCTCGCGCTCGGGCCGGATGCTGCGAACGCCGCACTCGCGAACGCACGCGAGGCGATCGCCGCGGTTTGAGCGTCTTCGCCGGATAGCTGAAAAAAACGCCGCGGACCGGAAGGTTCGCGGCGTTTTTGCTTGTGTCGAGAATGTGCCGAATGTTGCCGCGGCATCGCGGCCCGGCGTGCGCCCGCACGTGAACGGGATGGTGCGCGGCGGCTTGCGGCGAAGCCGTCAAGCGCCGTCGGCGAGGCGCGCGGCCCGGCATGGGCCGTGCGGCGGCACGACGACGCAACATTCCTCGGCGGCACACGAAAAAGCGATCGCGTCACGTCGCCGACGAGCCGGGCTGCGATCGCGCTCACGCGCCGGCGAGCGTGTCGGCTCGTGCTCAAGCGAGCGTCTCGGCCTCTTCGGGCAGCCGCCAATCGATCGGCGCGCGTCCATGCTGCTTCAGATGGTCGTTGGCGAGTGCGAAATGGCGGCAGCCGAGAAAACCGCGATGCGCGGACAGCGGCGACGGATGCGGCGCTTCGAGCACGCAATGCTCGCTCGCGTCGAAGAGCGCGCGCTTCGCCTGCGCATGCGCGCCCCACAGCATGAACACGAGATGGTGATGGCGCGTCGCGAGCTCGTGGATCAGCGTGTCGGTGCATTTCTCCCAGCCGCGCTTCGCGTGGCTCGCGGCCGACGAACGCTCGACCGTCAACACCGTGTTGAGCAGCAGCACGCCTTGCCGCGCCCACGTGTCGAGGCAGCCGTGGCGGGGCGTCTCGTAGCCGAAGTCGGCCGAGATTTCCTTGAAGATGTTGCGCAGCGACGGCGGCGGCTTCACGCCGGGCGGCACCGAGAACGCGAGGCCGTGCGCCTGCGGAATTCCGCGATCCTCGCCGTGGTACGGGTCCTGGCCGAGGATCACGACCTTCACGTCGTCCGGATGCGTGAGCCGCAGCGCGCGGAACACGTCGGCCGGATAAACGGCCTTGCCCGCCGCGCGTTCGCCGTCGACGAAGCGGCAGAGCGGCGCGTATGCGTCGCTCGCGATGAACGGCTCGAGAATCGCGCGCCAGTCGGGCGGCAGCGCATCGAATTGCGAAGCGATGGACGGCGCGGAGGCGCCGTTTTTCGCTGCGGGCGGAGCGGGCGGGGCAGGATCGTCGAACAGCGAAGGTTGTCGCATCGGGCGGGACGGTGAGGGCTTGGTCATGCGGGGAAAAAGGGCGGTCAGTCGGCGCGCAGTTCGCCGCCGCGCAGCCGATAGCCGCGCTGCGCCTTGCTCAGGTTGTCCGGCGCGACGCCGGGCAGCGCGGCGGCGACCGCTTCGGCGAGCGACGAGAGGGCCGCCGCGTCGCCGTCGACGAGCTCGAGTTCGATCTCGCAGATCGGCTCGCGGCGCACGTCGCCGTCGACTTGCGCGACGATCTCGCCGCGATCGAGCGCGGCCTCGATCGTCGCGCCCGCGTGCTCGATTCGCCACAGCGTGCGCGAGAAATCGGTGCGAAAGAGTGCGATGAGGCCGGGCGCGGCGGCGCGCAGCGCGTCGGCGGCTTGCTCGACGTCGCACGCGGCGCAGAGCGCGTCGATCTCGAGCGCCTCGCCCGCGACGGGCATCTCCCACTCATGGCGGCAATGCAGCCCGCCAACGGCTGCGCCGGCCGTCTTGAACGTCTGCAGCCAGCCTTGCGGCGCGAGCCGCAGCCGCAGCGCGCTCTTCGCACGCGCGAGCGCGAGCGCCGGCGTGTCGAAGTAGACGTTCACGAGTGAGATCTCGCGGCCGGGCGCGCCGGCGCGCGCGTCGAAGAATCGCCGCGCCGCGTCGATCTGCGCGGCGGGCAGCGCGAGCTTGATTTCCTGTTCGATCGCCATCGTGCGCCGCGCTCAGAAGAACATCCGCGCGAGCTCCGCGCCCGGATTCTCGGCGCGCATGAACGCCTCGCCGACGAGGAACGTGTGCACGCCCGCCGCTTCCATCCGTTCGACGTCCGCGCGCGCCAGGATGCCGGATTCGGTGACGACGATCCGGTCGTCCGGAATCGCGTCGAGCATGCCGAGCGTCGTGTCGATCGTCGTCTCGAACGTGCGCAGGTTGCGGTTGTTGATGCCGATGAGCGGCGTCTTCAACGTGAGCGCTTCGTTCAGCTCGTTGCGATTGTGCACTTCGACGAGCACCGCGAGGCCGAGCGAGTGCGCGTACGCCTCGAGATCCTGCATCAGCGGCGTGTCGAGCGCGGCGGCGATGAGGAGGATCGCGTCCGCGCCCATCGCGCGCGCTTCGAGCACCTGATATGCGTCGATGATGAAGTCCTTGCGCAGCACGGGCAGGCTGCACGCGGCGCGCGCTTCTTCGAGATAGCGCGCGCTGCCCTGAAAGAACTGCTCGTCGGTCAGCACGGACAGGCACGCGGCGCCGTGCCCGGCGTACGAGCGCGCGATGTCGGCCGGCACGAAGTGCTCGCGCAGCACGCCTTTCGACGGGCTCGCCTTTTTCACCTCGGCGATGACGGCGGCTCGACCCGCTGCATGTTGTTTCCGCAGCGCACCGACGAAGTCGCGCGAATCGCGCGCCGACGCCTGCAGTTTCAATTCTTCGAGCGGCGCGCTCTCGAGCGCGGCGGCGATCTCTTCGCGCTTGACGGCGATGATTTTGTCGAGGATGTCGCTCATGGGTTGTCCTGCGTGCTTGAATCGGGTTCGGTTGAGACTGAAGCTGAAGCGGCGCGTCAGTGCTTGAATTGCTGCGTGAAGCGCACCAGTTCGTCGACTTTCTCGCGGGCCTTGCCGCTCGCGATCGCTTCGCGCGCGAGCTGGATGCCGTCGGCGATCGAGCCCGCGACGTTCGCCGAATAGAGCGCGGTGCCCGCGTTCAGCGTGACGATCTCGCGCGCGACGCCGGGCTTGTTGCCGAGCGCTTCGAGCAGCATCGTGCGCGATTCCTCGGCGTTCTCGACCTTCAGCGTGCGGTTCGACACCATCTGCATCCCGAAGTCTTCCGGATGGATCTCGTACTCGCGCACTTCGCCGTCGCGCAGCTCGCCGACGAGCGTCGCCGCGCCGAGCGACACCTCGTCCATCCCGTCCTTGCCGTAGACGACGAGCACGTGCTGCGCGCCGAGCCGCTGCATCACGCGCACCTGGATGCCGACGAGATCCGGATGGAACACGCCCATCAACTGGTTCGGCGCGCCGGCCGGGTTCGTCAGCGGCCCGAGGATGTTGAAGATCGTCCGCACGCCGAGCTCGCGGCGCACGGGCGCGATGTTGCGCATCGCAGGATGATGATTCGGCGCGAACATGAAGCCCATCCCGGTCTCGGCGATCGACGCGGCCACTTGGTCGGGCTGCAGGTCGATGTTCACGCCGAGCGCCTCGAGCACGTCGGCGCTGCCGGATTTGCTCGACACGCCGCGGTTGCCGTGCTTCGCGACCTTCGCGTCCGCCGCCGCCGCGACGAACATCGTCGCGGTCGAGATGTTGAACGTGTGCGAGCCGTCGCCGCCGGTGCCGACGATGTCGACGAAGTTCGCGTTGTCCGCGACCTCGACGTGGCGCGCGAACTCGCGCATCACGGTTGCGGCGGCGGTGATCTCGCCGATCGTCTCTTTCTTCACGCGCAGGCCGGTGATGATCGCGGCCGACATCACGGGCGACATGTCGCCGCGCATGATGAGCCGCATCAGGTGCAGCATTTCGTCGTGGAAGATCTCGCGATGCTCGATCGTGCGCTGCAGCGCTTCCTGTGGAGTGATGGTCATGATTCGGGCCGCCGTCGTTAAGCTGAATGAGCGGCCGCTTGCCGCGCTTCCTTCAGAAAATTCTCGAGGAGCGCGTGGCCGTGCTCCGACAGGATCGATTCCGGATGGAACTGGACGCCTTCGATGGGCAGCGTCCTGTGGCGCACGCCCATGATCTCGCCGTCGTCGGTCCACGCCGTGATCTCCAGACAGTCGGGCAGCGATTCGCGCTCGATCGCAAGCGAATGATAGCGGGTCACGTCGAAGTGCTTCGGCAGATCGGTGAACACGCCGCGGCCGTCGGTCTCGATCCGGCTCACCTTGCCGTGCATGATCGTCTTCGCGCGCACGACGCGGCCGCCGAACGCCTCGCCGATCGCCTGATGGCCGAGGCACACGCCGAGAATCGGCTTCCTGCCGGCGAATTCGCGCAGCACGTCGAGCGTGATCCCCGCGTGCTGCGGATTGCTCGGGCCGGGCGACAGGCAGATCGCGTCCGGATCGAGCTTCGCGATCTCGTCGAGCGTGATCTCGTCGTTGCGATAGGTGCGCACGTCTTCGCCGAGCTCGCCGAAGTACTGGACCAGGTTGTAGGTGAACGAATCGTAGTTGTCGATCATGAGCAGCATGGTCAGTCTCCGGTCAGAAATCGCTGTCGAGGCCGTCTTGCACCTGTTCGGCCGCGCGCAGCACCGCGCGCGCCTTGTTCTCGGTTTCCTGCCATTCGGATTCGGGCACCGAGTCGGCGACGACGCCCGCCGCCGCCTGCACGTACAGATTGCCGTTGTGGATCAGGCCCGTGCGGATCGCGATCGCGAGATCCATCTCGCCCGAGAACGACAGATACCCGACCGCGCCGCCGTACAGGCCGCGCTTGACGGGCTCGAGCTCGTCGATCAGCTCCATCGCGCGAACCTTCGGCGCGCCGGACAGCGTGCCGGCCGGGAACGTCGCCCGCAGCACGTCGAAGTTCGTCATGCCGGGCTTCAATTTGCCTTCGACCGAGCTCACGATGTGCTGCACGTGCGAGTACTTCTCGATCACCATCTTGTCGGTCACGTGGACCGAGCCGATTTGCGCGATGCGGCCGACGTCGTTGCGCGCGAGGTCGATCAGCATCACGTGCTCGGCGATTTCCTTCGGATCGTTGAGGAGCTCGGTCGCGAGCTCGGCGTCGCGCTCGGGCGTGTTGCCGCGCGGCCGCGTGCCGGCGAGCGGGCGGATCGTGACGATCTGGTCGTCGCCGCGCTTTTCCCGGCGCACGAGAATCTCGGGCGACGCGCCGACGACATGGAATTCGCCGAAGTTGTAGTAATACATATAGGGCGACGGATTCAGCGAGCGCAGCGCGCGGTACAGCGACAGCGGATTGTCGCGGTACGGTTTCGTCAGGCGCTGGCCGACCTGGATCTGCATCAGCTCGCCCGCCGCGATGTATTCCTTCGCCTGGCGCACGGCGGCCAGATAGTCTTCCTTCTTGAACTCGCGATAGATCTCGGTGCGCACGCTCGCCGACGTGACGGGCGGCACGACGCTCGCGCGCAGCCGCTGCTTCAGCTCGCGCAGCCGCTGCTTCGCCTTCGTGTAGGCCTCGGGCTTCGCCGGATCGGCATAGACGATCAGGTAGAGCTTGCCGGCGAGGTTGTCGATGACGGCGACTTCCTCGGTCATCAGCAGTTGGATGTCGGGCAGGCCGAGATCGTCGCGCGGCGCGGTGTGCGCGAGCTTCTTCTCGATGTAGCGCACCGCGTCGTAGCCGAAGTAGCCGGCGAGGCCGCCGCAGAAGCGCGGCAGGCCGGGGCGCTGCGCGACCTTGAAGCGATCCTGGAACTTCGCGATGAATGCGAAAGGGTCGCCGTCGTCCGTCTCGACGACTTGTCCGTCCGTCACGACTTCCGACACGCCGTTCTTCGTGCGCACGAGCGTGTGCGCGGGCAGGCCGATGAACGAGTAGCGCCCGAAGCGCTCGCCGCCCACGACCGATTCGAGCAGGAACGAGTTGGCGCCGCCGCGTTCGGGCTGCGCGAGCTTCAGGTACAGCGAGAGCGGCGTTTCGAGGTCGGCCAGCGCTTCGGCGATGAGCGGAATGCGGTTGTAACCTTCGTTGGCGAGCGATTGGAATTCGAGTTCAGTCATGTTCCGGTCCTGTCGTCGGGACGATCGGCGCGGTGCGCCGGGGATCGCGTGGCGCTGCGCTGCGCCCGGAGCACGGCCCCTCGCGGGGCGGGTCGGACGAACCGGCGGATGCTGTGCCTGGCGATCGTGCGCCGCGCGCCGACAGGCAGCCCGAACGCGAAGCGTTCGACAGCGGCGAAACCGGCAAGTTGGACGACGATCGGGGGCGCGGACGCGCAGCGAAACAAAAAACGGGGCTGAAGACGAGCTTCAGCGTACCTCATCGAGGTTAGCGCGACCAGCGACGCCAGGGCCAGGCTCCCCGGTCGATGCTGCTCAGACTCCGTTTTTTGTTCAGAAACATGCGGATGGAAGAAAAAAGTCAGATGGCTGATCTTGCCGAATTGTGCGCGGCAATGGCTTGCGCGGCGGCGAGAAGCGAATCGACTATACCATCCGAATTTATCGTTTGTATAGCCTTGCCGTGGTTGTAGCCGTACGGCACCGTGAGCGTCGCCGTCCCGGCCGCGCGGCCCGCAAGCGCGTCGTTCTCCGAATCGCCGATCGCGACCGTCGCGCGCGGTGCGACGCCGAGCGCGTCGCACGCAGCGAGCATCGGCGCCGGATCGGGCTTCTTGCGCGGCACGCTGTCGCCGCCGAACACCGCGCAGAAGTAGCCGGAGAGCCCGTATTGCGCGAGCAACTCGACCGCGAACCGGTACGGCTTGTTCGTCACGCATGCGAGCTTCAGGCCCGCATCGCGCATCGCTTGCAAGCCTGCCTCGACGTCCGGGTAGAGCCGCGTGTGGCGGCCGTTGATCTTCGCGTATTCGGCCTGGTAGAGCGCGAGCGCCTCGTCGAAGCGCGCTTTCGCTTCGTCTTCCGAAAAGCGCGGCGTCAGCACGCACTGGATCAGGTTCTCCGAGCCCTTGCCGACGTAGTGCATCACTTCCTCGCGCGTCGTCTCCTCCGCGTCGAGCTGCGCGAGCATCGCGTTCAGGCCGGCGGTGAAATCGTCTGCGGTATCGACCATCGTGCCGTCGAGGTCGATGAGCGCCGCGTCGATGCGCGGCGTGTCGCGTGCGAGCATCGTCATCGTGGTCACGCGCGCTTGACGGTCGCGAGCGCGTCGCGCATCTCGCCAATCACCTGACGATAGTCGGGCTTGCCGAAGATCGCCGAGCCCGCGACGAACGTGTCGGCGCCCGCCGCGGCGATTTCGGCGATGTTGTCGGCCTTCACGCCGCCGTCGATCTCCAGATGGATCTCGCGGCCGGTACGCGCGGTGTGCGCGTCGATCCGAGCGCGGGCTTCGCGCAGCTTGCTGAGCGCTTCGGGAATGAACGACTGGCCGCCGAAGCCCGGATTCACCGACATGATGAGCACGAGGTCGACGCGGTCCATCACGTGGTCGAGGTAATTGAGCGGCGTGGCCGGATTGAACACGAGGCCCGCCTTGCAGCCGTGGTCGCGGATGAGGCCCAGTGTGCGGTCGATGTGGTCCGACGCTTCCGGGTGGAAGCTGATCAGGTTCGCGCCCGCCTCCGCGAAATCCGGCACGATCCGGTCGACGGGGCGCACCATCAGGTGCACGTCGATCGGCACCTGCACGTGCGGGCGGATCGCCTCGCAGACGAGCGGGCCGATCGTCAGGTTCGGCACGTAGTGGTTGTCCATCACGTCGAAGTGGATCCAGTCGGCGCCGGCGGCGACCACGTTGCGGACCTCTTCGCCAAGCCGCGCGAAGTCGGCCGACAGGATGCTGGGGGCGATGCGGAATTGCGTCATGAGCGGAAAGAGCGTGGGGAGCGTTGCGATGCGAAAGGTGTCATTCTACCGCTGAGGCGCTCGCTGCCCGGTTGCGGGCCGGAGCCTCATCAAGCAGAATGCCGAACCAAAGCGGCGCGTCGGCCGCGCGGGGCGGGCGCCCCGGCGTCGGCTGCGCCGGGCGACCTCGACGAGACCACCATGAGCCAGTATCGATTCAGCGTGTCGGTGAAGACCAGCTATCTGCCGGAACAATCCGACCCCGAACGCCGTCAATATGCATTCGCGTACACGCTGACGATCCGGAACACGGGCCAGGTCGCGGCGCAGTTGATCGCACGGCACTGGATCATCACGGACAGCGAAAGCCAGGTGCAGGAGGTGAAGGGGCTCGGCGTCGTCGGCCACCAGCCGCTCCTGCAGCCGGGCGAGCAGTTCGAGTACACGAGTTGGGCCGTGATCGCGACGCCCGTCGGCACGATGCGGGGTGCGTATTTCTGTGTCGCGGAGGACGGCGAGCGCTTCGAGGCGCCCGTCGACGAATTCGCGCTGCACATGCCGCGCACGCTGCATTGAGCGTGCCGCGTTGCCGGGTCACGGGAGATTCAAGGGCGCTGTCAGCGCTGGGGCTTGTCGTGCCGGCTGGGTTGCTTCTTCTTGCCCGAAGTCGTCCAGACGACGATGAAGACGAGCAGGGCGAGCGCCAGCAACGATTCCAGCGCGAAGATGAGCATTGGGTATTGGTCGAGCAGATCGGACATGGCGGTTTCCATCAACAACGGACATTGTATGGGTTTTAGCCGGCGGTTTGCCGGGTGGGCGGCGGCAATCGCGGCTGCGGCGTTCCTCGCCGCCTGCGGCGGCACGCCCGTGCGACAGGGATCGCGGCCGACGGGTGCCGCGATCGTACCAGGGCAGGTCGCGGCTGCGCGACTCACGCCCGTCGCATGGCAGCAGGTGCCGGGCTGGCAGGACGACAGCCTGATCGGCGCGACGATCGCGCTGCGGCAGAACTGCGCGCGCCTCGCGCGGCAGGCGATCTGGCAGCGCGCATGTGCGGCGGCCGCGCGGATCGACGATCTCGACGTCGGCAGCGCCCGCACTTTCTTCGAGACATATTTCACGCCATTTCAGTTCGCGAACAACGACGGCACGCTCGACGGCCTCGTGACCGGCTACTACGAGCCGCTGCTGCACGGCTCACGGGTGCGGCGCGGCCAGTATCAGTACGCGCTCTACCGCTGGCCTGCGGGCTACCGCGCGGGCGCTTCGATGCCGGCGCGGGCGCAGCTCGTGCGCTCGGGCGCGCTGAACGGCAACGAGCTCGTGTGGGTCGACGATCCGATCGAGGCGTTCTTCCTGCAAGTGCAGGGCTCGGGCCGGGTCGTCCTCGACGACGGCGCGGTGATGCGGGTCGGCTACGGCGGCACCAACAACCAGCCATACCGCTCGATCGGCAAGTGGTTGCTCGATCACGGCGAACTCGGCGCCGGACAGGCGACGATGCAGGGGATCAAGGCGTGGGCGCGCGCGAATCCGTCGCGGGTCGACGCGCTGCTCGATACGAATCCGCGCTTCGTATTCTTCCGCGAGATGCCGTCGCAGGAAGACGTGCCGCACGGCGGCGCGGACGGTCCCGTCGGCGCGCTCGGCGTGCCGCTCACGCCGGAGCGCTCGATCGCGGTTGATCCGTCGTCGATTCCGCTCGGCACGCCGGTGTTCCTGCAGACGACGCGTCCGATGACGAATTCGCCGCTCAATCGCCTCGTGTTCGCGCAGGATGTCGGGACCGCGATCAAGGGCGGCGTGCGCGCCGACTACTTCTGGGGGCTTGGCGACGACGCGGGCGATCAGGCCGGCCGGATGAAGCAGACCGGGCGGATGTGGTTGCTCTTTCCCAATTCGTGATCCGTTCGTGAGCGTTCGGGCGGCGAGCGTCGATTGCTCGATCGCGTGAGCTTTGCGTTCGGTCGGCGCCAGATCGCGCGCCGCGTTCGCCCGTCTATCGGGTGGCGCGGCGCGTTTTGTTTTTGGGCGGTCGGTGGTGCGGCGGCGGCACGAGGTGGCCCCGATCGAGGGGGCCGCAATCGAAGCGTCTTGCGGAATCGGGGCATTCGTGAGCCAGGGCGTTCGGCGCATCGGTACGCCGGGGAACGCGGGGCGCGAAGGGCTATGGTGTTCCGGCGGGCGAGTTTCCAGGGCTCCATTGCTCTTGGAACGGTTGCTCAACCCAGTGCCGGGGCTGCAGAGCTTGGGACCCGGCCTCAGTGCCTAGGCTCAGTCGGCTGAGTCTCGGCGCAGGGCTCAGATGGCGAAAGCGATCAAGGCCGCGATAGCGGCCCGAACGGCCACGCTCGAACTGCGCGAGACGCAGCCTGGCAGTGGCGGGACGCGCGTGCCGAGCCCGTCCCGCCGCCCGCGCGCAATCGTCACGACCTACGCTTGTCGACGATCCGCCGAGCCTTGCCGGCCGAGCGCTCGATGCCGTTGACGGGCAGCACGTTGATGATCGCCGTCACGCCGATCAGCGACTTGATGTCGTGCGCGAGCGCCTTGCGCGCGGCGTCGATGGTGGCGGCGTCCGGCGCCGTCTCCGGGCAGGGCTCGACGTTTAGCGTCAGCACGTCGAGCGGCCCGTCCTTCGTCAACACGACCTGATAGTGCGGCGCGAGCGCGCGCTGCTTCAGCAACTGTTCCTCGAGCTGGGTCGGAAACACGTTCACGCCGCGCACGATCATCATGTCGTCCGAACGGCCGGTGATCTTTTCCATCCGCCGCATCGTGCGCGCGGTGCCGGGCAGCAGGCGCGTGAGATCGCGGGTCCGATAACGGACGATCGGCATGGCCTCCTTCGTGAGCGACGTGAACACGAGCTCGCCGAACTCGCCGTCCGGCAGCACTTCGCCGGTGTCGGGATCGATGATCTCCGGGTAGAAGTGATCTTCCCAGATCGTGGGGCCGTCCTTCGTTTCGACGCATTCCGACGCGACACCCGGACCGATCACTTCGGAGAGCCCGTAGATGTCTACGGCGTCGATGCCCATGCGTTTCTCGATCGCGCCGCGCATGTCGTTGGTCCACGGTTCCGCGCCGAAGATGCCGATGCGCAGCGAGCACTGCGCGGGATCGAGGTGCTGACGCTCCATCTCGTCGGCGATCGACAGCATGTAGCTCGGCGTCACCATGATGATGTCGGGCCGGAAGTCCTGAATCAGTTGCACTTGCTTTTCCGTCTGCCCGCCGCCGAACGGAATGACCGTGAGCCCGGCCCGTTCCGCGCCGTAATGGGCGCCGAGCCCGCCCGTGAAGAGGCCGTAGCCGTAGCTCACGTGGACCTTGTCGCCCGGTCGCGCGCCCGCTGCGCGGATCGAGCGGGCGACGAGATTGGCCCACGTGTCGATGTCGTGAGCCGTGTAGCCGACCACCGTCGGCTTGCCTGTCGTGCCCGACGACGCGTGAATGCGCGATATGCGCTCCTGCGGCACGGCGAACATGCCGAACGGGTAATTGTCGCGGAGGTCGTTCTTCGTCGTGAACGGGAAGCGACCCAGGTCGGCGAGCGTTTTCAGATCGCGTGGATGAATACCCGCCGCATCGAACTTGCGCCGATACACAGGCGAATTTTCATACGCGTGCGCGAGTGACCATTTCAGGCGTTCGAGCTGAAGCGCGAGCAGTTCGTCGCGGCTCGCCCGTTCGATCGGTTCGAGCGGAAGCGAGGTTGCCATGATGTCTCCAATCTAGTTATGAATGCGTGCGTGGACGCTATCGGTCTACAGGGATTACGGTCCCTTTGATTTGGGTCGATTTGCCGCGGAACATCGCGACGGCCTTTCCTGCCTGGTTCGTCACGCGGATATCGTAGATGCCGTGCCGGCCGTTCAGCGTCTGTTCGGTCGCTTCCGCGATGAGCACGTCGCCGACCGGGACCGGCCGCAGGAATTCGATCGCGCAGCCGGCCGCAACGGTGTTGATGTTGTACGAGTTGCACGCGAACGCGAATGTCGAGTCCGCGAGCGCGAAGATGAGCCCTCCATGACAGGTCTGGTGGCCGTTCAGGAAATCCGGGCGCACCGGCATGCGCATGCGTGCGTAACCCGGCCGCACCTCGAGAAGCTCCATGCCGAACCCGCGGCTGCAGGCGTCTGCTTTGTACATCGCCTGGGCGGTCGCGCGGGCGAGCGCTTCGGCGGACAGTTCGGCGGCGATCGATGCGGAGTGGTCGGCCATCTCAGCGCCCCTCAAAGCGGGGCGTGCGTTTCTCGATGAACGCGCGGACCCCTTCCGCGTAGTCGTACGATTGCCCGAGTTCGCGCTGAAGGTCGCGTTCGAGATCGAGCTGCTGGTCGAGCGTGTTGGTGATGCCCGCGCGCATCGCTTGCTTGATTGCGGCGATTGCGCGTGTCGGCTGCTGCGCGAGTTGTCGGGCGAGCTGTGCGGCGGTACCGGACAGTTCGGCATCGTCGACGACGCGCCAGACGAGCCCCCACCGCTCTGCCTGCTCCGCACCGAGCTTGTCGCCCGTCAGCGCGAGGCCGAGCGCGCGGGCGAAGCCGACGCGCTGCGGCAGGAACCACGTGCCGCCCGAATCGGGAACGAGGCCGATCTTCACGAACGACTGGATGAAGCTGCTCGATTTCGCCGCGATGACGAGATCGCACGCGAACGCGAGATTGGCCCCCGCGCCCGCCGCGGTGCCGTTCACGGCGGCGATGACGGGCAGCGGCAGCGCCTGCAGGCGGCGAATGAGCGGGTTGAAGTGCTCTTCGATCATGGCGCCGAGGTCGGTCATCGCACCCGGCGTGAAATCGAGGTCGGCGAGATCCTGGCCCGCGCAGAAGCCGCGTCCCGCGCCGGTGAGAATCAGTGCGCGCGCGTTGGCGGCCTGCACGTCGTCGAGCGCCGATTGCAACTCACGGTGCATCTCGCGCGTGAAGCTGTTGAGCTTGTCGGGGCGATCGAGCGCGATCGTCGCAACGTGTGTCGCCTGATCGATTTCGATGCGAATCGCTTGGTAGGACATCGATGGCCTCCTTATATCTTCGAAATGAAACGGGATGCATCCTTCGTCTGCTTGCCGTGCCTTACACGCGTTCGATCGCGATCGCGATGCCCTGTCCGACGCCGATGCACATCGTGCACAGCGCATAGCGGCCGTTCGTGCGATGCAGCTGATACATCGCGGTCGTCACGAGCCGTGCGCCCGACGCGCCGAGCGGGTGCCCGAGCGCGA
>NZ_LOVS01000202.1:0-35772 GCF_001523835.1 Burkholderia sp. ABCPW 14
CCACCCCGCGAGGCCCACGCACACTAACACACACACACCCCCACCGCGCCCCCCGCCACCCCCCCCCCAACCCCCCCCCGCACCCCCCCCCCACACCCCCACCCCAGCCCGCTGGGGCCCGACCCCCCCCCCCCCCCCGACTGGGGGGGGGGGGCGCCCCCCCCCCCCCGGGTCGGCCGCCCCGCCGTGCTTTGATGCGCTGCGCGAATTTGTCAGGCTAAATATTATAAAAACGCAGGCGCACCGATTCTCCGACCCGTCGATCCAATCTCCGACATCCCTCGCCAACGTCGGCCTTTTCCTTCGCGTGAATTTTTTACTACGCTCTACAGGCGGCATGGTCAGGCCTGCCGGCAGCCCCGACAGAGGGCGTTGCCGCCTTTCAATCGAGTCATGTTACTGTCACGGCAGCTTCATCGATTGTCACATTACTGTCATGAGCAGCCCCTAATCTTCGCGGTGCCGTAGTCATCCGCTCACACACTGGAGGTCTCATGAAATTGATGCAAACCGCGTTCGCCGGTCTCGCCGGCGCGCTTTTCGCGGTCGCCGCACACGCCGCCGACATCACCGGCGCGGGCAGCACCTTCGCGATGCCGATTTACACGAAATGGGCAGCCGACTATCAGCAGTCGGGCGGCGCGAAGGTCAACTATCAAGGTATCGGCTCGTCGGGCGGCCTGAAGCAGATCATCGCGAAGACGGTCGATTTCGCCGGCTCGGATGCGCCCCTGAAGGATGACGAGCTTGCGAAGGAAGGCCTCTTCCAGTTCCCGACGGTGGTGGGCGGCGTCGTGCCCGTCATCAACGTGCCGGGCGTGAAGGCTGGCGAGATCGTGCTGTCGGGGGCCGTCCTCGGCGACATCTATCTCGGCAAGATCAAGAAGTGGAACGATCCGGCGATCGCCGCGCTGAACCCGAAGGTCAAGCTGCCGGACACGGACATCGCGGTGGTTCGCCGCGCGGATGGTTCGGGCACGAGCTTCATCTGGACGAACTACCTGTCGAAGGTCAACGAAGAGTGGAAGTCGAAGGTCGGCGAAGGCACGACCGTCAACTGGCCGACGGGTACGGGCGGCAAGGGCAACGACGGCGTCGCGGCATTCGTGCAGCGTCTGCCGGGCGCGATCGGCTACGTCGAGTGGGCGTATGCGAAGAAAAACAAGATGGTCTACACGGACCTGAAGAACTCGACGGGCAACGTCGTCGAGCCGAAGACCGAAACGTTCAAGGCGGCTGCCGCGGGCGCGAACTGGTCGAAGTCGTTCTACCAGATCCTGACGAACCAGCCGGGCAAGGAAGCGTGGCCGGTCGTCGGCGCGACGTTCGTGCTGCTGCACGTGAAGCAGGACAAGCCGGCGCAAGGCTCGGAAACGCTGAAGTTCTTCGACTGGGCGTTCAAGAACGGTGCGAAGGCGGCTGACGATCTCGATTACATCTCGCTGCCGGCGTCGGTCGAGACGGAAATCCGCAAGCAGTGGAAGGTGAAGGTGACGGACGCGGCCGGCAAGCCGGTCGCCGAGTAAGCTTGGCGGCAACGTCATAGCGGTTCGCCGCCCGGCTGCAAGGCCGGGCGGCGTGTGCGGTACCGGCGGAAGGCGCATGCCGTTCGCCACTGAAAAACAGGCTCCCATGTCTGACATTCCTCTCGCGTCGACCCGGTCCGGCGGCCAGCCGCAGCAGCGCGCGCCGAGCCGATACGGCGACCTCCTGTTCGGCGGCCTTACGCGTCTCGCGGCAATCGTGACGCTACTCCTCCTCGGTGGCATCATCGTGTCGCTCATCGTCGCGTCGCTGCCGACCATCGAGAAATTCGGACTCCCGTTCCTGTGGCATTCCGAATGGGATCCCAACTCGGATTCGTACGGCGCGCTCGTGCCGATCTACGGGACCGTCGTCACGTCGATCATCGCGCTCGTCATCGCGGTGCCCGTGAGCTTCGGCATCGCGCTCTTTCTCACCGAGCTCTCGCCCGTCTGGCTGCGCCGGCCGCTCGGCATCGCGATCGAACTGCTTGCCGCGATCCCGTCGATCGTCTACGGGATGTGGGGGCTGCTCGTGTTCGCTCCAATTTTCGCGACCTATTTCCAGAAGCCCATCGGCGCGCTGCTGGGGCCGATTCCGGTCATCGGCGCGCTGTTCCAGGGGCCGCCGATCGGCATCGGCATCCTGTCCGCGGGCGTGATTCTCGCGATCATGATCATTCCGTACATCGCGTCGGTGATGCGCGACGTGTTCGAGGTGACGCCCGTGCTGCTGAAGGAGTCCGCGTACGGGATCGGCTGCACGACCTGGGAAGTGATGTGGAAGATCGTGCTGCCGTACACGAAGACTGGCGTGATCGGCGGCGTGATGCTCGGCCTCGGCCGCGCGCTCGGCGAAACGATGGCCGTGACCTTCGTGATCGGCAATACGAACCTGCTCGACAACGTGTCGCTGTATTCGCCCGGCAACAGCATCACGTCGGCGCTCGCGAACGAGTTCGCGGAAGCGTCGCCGGGCTTGCATACGTCCGCGCTGATGGAGCTTGGCCTCATCCTGTTCGTCATCACGTTCGTCGTGCTCGCGATCTCGAAGCTGATGCTGCTGCGCCTCGAACGCGGGGAGGGCCGTCAATGAGCTCGCCCATCCTCAACATGCCGGGCCCCGACGGCGCCGTGCTCGACGCGATGCGCGCGCGCCTGCAGCGCCGCCGCAAGGCGATCAACGTGATCGCGCTGACCGCGTCGCTCGCCGCGATGGCGTTCGGCCTGCTCTGGCTCGTCTGGATTCTCTACACGACGCTGCATCTCGGGATCGGCGGATTGTCGCTCACGCTCTTCACCGAGTCGACGCCGCCGCCGAACACGGCGGGCGGCGGCCTCGCGAACGCGATCGTCGGCAGCGTGCTGCTCATCGCGCTCGCGACGTTCGTCGGCACGCCGATCGGCATCCTCGCGGGCGTCTATCTCGCCGAATACGGCCAGAAGAGCTGGCTCGCGAGCGTGATGCGCTTCATCAACGACATCCTGCTGTCGGCGCCGTCGATCGTCATCGGTCTGTTCGTCTACGCGCTCGTCGTCGCCAAGGTCGGCCACTTCAGCGGCTGGGCCGGCGTGATTTCGCTCGCGCTCCTGCAGATTCCGATCGTGATCCGCACGACGGAGAACATGCTGAAGCTCGTGCCGAATGCGCTGCGCGAGGCCGCGTTCGCGCTCGGCACGCCGAAGTGGCGGATGATCCTGAAGATCACGCTGCGCGCGTCGGTGGGCGGGATCATCACGGGCGTGCTGCTCGCGGTCGCGCGGATCGCCGGCGAAACCGCGCCGCTTCTCTTCACCGCGCTGTCGAACCAGTTCTTCTCGGTCGACATGAACCAGCCGATTGCGAACCTGCCCGTCACGATCTTCAAGTTCGCGATGAGCCCGTTCGCGGAATGGCAGTCGCTCGCATGGGCGGGCGTGTTCCTGATTACGCTCGGGGTGCTGGGACTCAACATCCTCGCGCGCTCGGTCTTCTCGAAAAAGTAACGGCGGAGCAATCCGATGAACATGGCAGAAAGCCACCTCGATCCTTCTCATCGCGCCGCGGCGCCGGCCGGAGCCGGCACGGCGACGGGGCAGCATCCGCTCGCGCCGCTGAACCCGAAGATCGAAGTCAATAACCTGAACTTCTTCTACAGCAAGTTCCATGCGCTGAAGAACATCAATCTGCGCATTCCCGAAGGCAAGGTGACGGCGTTCATCGGTCCGTCGGGCTGCGGCAAGTCGACGCTCCTGCGCACGTTCAACAAGATGTACGCGCTCTATCCGGAACAGCGCGCCGAAGGCGAGATCCTGATGGACGGCGAGAACCTGCTTCAGTCGAAGCTCGACATCTCGCTGCTGCGCGCGCGGATCGGCATGGTGTTCCAGAAGCCGACGCCGTTCCCGATGTCGATCTACGACAACATCGCGTTCGGCGTGAAGATGTTCGAGCGGCTCACGCGCTCGGAGATGGACGACCGCGTCGAATGGGCGCTCACGAAGGCGGCGCTCTGGAACGAGGTGAAGGACAAGCTGAGCCAGAGCGGCTACGGCCTGTCGGGCGGCCAGCAGCAGCGTCTTTGCATCGCGCGCGGGATCGCGATCCGGCCCGAAGTGCTGCTGCTCGACGAGCCGTGCTCGGCGCTCGACCCGATCTCGACGGGGCGCATCGAGGAACTGATCGCGGAGCTGAAGAGCGACTACACGGTCGTGATCGTCACGCACAACATGCAGCAGGCGGCGCGCTGCTCGGACTACACCGCGTACATGTATCTCGGTGAGCTGATCGAATTCGGCGAAACGGAGAAGATCTTCATCAAGCCGACGCGCAAGGAAACGGAAGACTACATCACGGGCCGCTTCGGCTGACCGGATGACGGAGAGCAACAATGTCGGATAAACATCTGTCGAGCCAGTTCGACGCCGATCTCAATGCGGTGTCGTCGAAGGTGCTCGAAATGGGCGGCCTCGTCGAGGCGCAGATCACCGAGGCGATGCATGCGCTCAACGAATTCGACCGCGCGGCGGCCGAGCGCGTGATCGAAGCGGAGGATCGCCTCAATCACATGGAAGTCGAGATCGACGAAGAGTGCGGCAACATCATCGCGCGCCGGCAGCCGGCCGCGCGCGACCTGCGCCTGCTGATGTCGATCTCGAAGACGATCACGAACCTCGAGCGCGCGGGCGACGAGGCCGAGAAGATCGCGAAGCGCGTGCGCCGTCTTGTCGACGAGCCCGCCGCGCGCGCCGTGAACATCGCCGAGATCAAGGTGTCGGGCGAGATGGCGGTGACGATCCTACGCCGCGCGCTCGACGCGTTCGCGCGCCTCGACACGGTGTCCGCCGCGCAGATCGTCAAGGACGACAAGGAGATCGACCTGGAATTCCGCGCGTTCGTGCGCAAGCTCGTGTCGTACATGCAGGAAGATCCGCGGACGATCTCGGTCGGTCTCGATTATCTGTTCATCGCGAAGGCGATCGAGCGGATCGGCGACCATGCGAAGAACATCGCCGAATTCATCATCTACATCGTGAAGGGCACCGACGTGCGGCACCAGCCGCGCGACACGCTCGATCGCGAAGCCAATAGTTAACTCTGACGTCAAGGACGGACCGAGGTGCCGATGCCCAGCAACATTCTCGTCATCGAAGATGAGCCCGCGATTTCCGAATTGATTTCGGTGAACCTCCAGCATGCGGGTCATTGCCCGATTCGCGCTTACAACGCCGAACAGGCGCAGAGCCTGATCAGCGACGTGCTGCCCGATCTCGTGCTGCTCGACTGGATGCTGCCGGGCAAGTCCGGCATCGCGTTCGCGCGCGATCTGCGCAACAACGAGCGCACGAAGCACATCCCGATCATCATGCTGACCGCGCGCGGCGACGAGCAGGACAAGGTGCTCGGCCTCGAGATCGGCGCGGACGACTACGTGACGAAGCCGTTCTCGCCGAAGGAGCTGATGGCGCGGATCAAGGCGGTGCTGCGCCGCCGCGCGCCGCAGTTGACCGAGGACGTCGTGTCGATCAACGGGCTGCGACTCGACCCGGCGACCCATCGCGTCGCGGCGCACGCGGAAGGCAGCGAGATCAAGCTCGATCTCGGCCCGACGGAGTTCCGTCTGCTGCATTTCTTCATGACCCATCCGGAGCGCGTCCACAGCCGCACGCAACTGCTCGACCAGGTTTGGGGTGATCACGTGTTCGTCGAGGAGCGCACCGTCGACGTGCACATCAAGCGGTTGCGCGCCGCGCTCAAGCCCGCCGGCTGCGATGCTATGATCGAAACCGTTCGCGGCAGCGGCTATCGCCTCGCGAAGCACGCGTGACGGCCCGCGGCGCGAGGGGTGCGCGCCGCGCCGGGCTCATCGTTTTCATCTTTCGTCGGGCGCCGAATCATGAACATCATCTGGGCGCGCTTTGTGGTGTCGCTCGTTTTGCTCGCGTTCGTCAGCGTAGCGATCGGCGTGTTCGCGGGCCCTGTGCCGGGTCTCGCGTTCGCGCTCGTGATGCTCGTCGCGCAGGGCTTCTTCAGCACGTTCCACACGCAGCGCCTCTGGCGCCTGCTCGACGCGCCGGTATACGGCGAGGTGCCGAGCGCGCCGGGCATCTGGGGCGAGATCTACTACCGGCTGCACAAGCTCGCCAAGCAGTGGCACGCGCAGGTGCGCCAGGTCGAGCAGCAGCATTCGCGCTTCATCCAGGCGATCCAGGCGTCGCCGAACGGTGTCGCGATGCTCGACGACCGCGATCAGATCGAGTGGTGCAATGCGATCGCCGAAGTGCATTTCGGGCTCGACGCGAAGCGCGACCTGCGCCAGCACGTCACGCATCTCGTCCGTCATCCGGACTTCGTCCGCTACCTGAACGGTCAGCACTACGACGAGACGCTCGTGATGCGCGGCATGGGTGGCAATCGGCAGAACGTGCTCGCCGTGCAGGTGTTTCCGTACGGCGAGAACCGCAAGCTGCTGCTCACACAGGACATCACCGAGCTCGAGCGCACCGATGCGATGCGGCGCGACTTCGTCGCCAACGTGTCGCACGAGCTGAAGACGCCGCTCACCGTGCTGTCGGGCTTTCTCGAGACGATGCGCGAGCTGCCGCTGTCCGCCGACGAGCGCGCGCGCTATCTCGAGCTGATGGAGCAGCAGGCGTTGCGGATGCGCTCGATCGTCACCGATCTGCTCGTGCTCGCGAAGCTCGAAGGCGAGAGCAAGCCGCCCGCCGATCGCGCGGTCGACATGCGCACGGTGCTCGACCATCTGAAGGACGATGCGCAGACGCTGTCGAACGGGCATCACGAGATCACGTTCAAGGTCGACGAGACGCTCGCGGTGACAGGCGCGCAGACCGAGATCTTCAGCGCGCTCGGCAATCTCGTGATGAATGCGATCCGCTATACGCCGGAGGGCGGGAAGATCCGCGTCGAATGGCGCCGCGACGGCGCACACGCGGTGTTCTCGGTGATCGACAGCGGGCTCGGGATTCCGGCCGCCGATCTGCCGCGGCTCACCGAGCGCTTTTACCGCGTCGACCGCAGCCGCTCGCGCGACACGGGTGGCACGGGGCTCGGGCTCGCGATCGTCAAGCACGTGCTGCAACGGCACGATGCGCAACTGACGGTCCAGAGCGAGGAAGGCCGCGGCAGCACGTTCACGGCGCGCTTTCCTGCGCACCGCACGATCAGCCGGCGGCACGCGGCGTGATGCACGGCGCGGCGCGGTGCGCTCGATGAGTGCGCCGCGCCCGAGGCCGTCGCTTCGTTTCTTCTCGGTTCAGTCGAGAACGGGGCTGCAGCAAGCCGGCGTCGCGAATCGAAGGACTGCGCGCGCCGTCGTCCGTCACGTGCAGAATTTCGCGAGGAGTCCGAGCTGCGCGTTGCGCGGTGCCTTGCCCGCACGGCGGCGGCGGTAGTGGCCGTCGCTCTGCATGAGCCACGCGGACTGATTGTCGCCGAGGAACACCGACAGCCCTTCGGCGATCACGCGGCGCTTCAGCTTGCGGTCGCGGATCGGGAACGCGACTTCGACGCGGCGGAACAGATTGCGGTCCATCCAGTCGGCGCTCGACAGATAGACGAGCTCTGCTCCGTCGGCATGGAAGTAGTAGATCCGGTGATGCTCGAGAAATCGCCCGATGATCGAGCGCACCGTGATGTTGTCCGACAGTCCCGGCACGCCGGGCTGCAGCGCGCACACGCCGCGCACGATCAGATCGACTTTCACGCCCGCCTGCGACGCTTCGTAGAGCTCCGCGATCACGGTCGGCTCGAGGAGCGCGTTCATTTTTGCGACGATCCGCGCCCGCTTGCCGGCGCGCGCGTTCTCGGTTTCCGCGCGGATGTGCTCGATGAGCCGCGGATGCAGCGTGAACGGCGACTGCCATATCTCATGCAGCTTCAGTTCGCCGCCGATCCCCGTCAACTGCTGGAACACGTGGTGCACGTCTTCGCAGAGCGTCGGCTCGGCGGTCATCAGGCCGAAGTCGGTGTAGAGGCGCGCAGTGCGCGGATGATAGTTGCCGGTGCCGAGATGCACGTAGCGGCGCAGCATCGACTTGCCGTTGTGCGTCACGCGCCGCACGATCAGCATCATCTTCGCGTGGCACTTGTGACCGACGACGCCGTACACGACGTGCGCGCCGACGGCCTCGAGCTGCGACGCCCAGTTGATGTTCGTCTCTTCGTCGAAGCGCGCGAGCAGTTCGACGACGACCGTCACTTCCTTGCCGTTGCGCGCGGCTTCCATCAGCGCGTCCATCAGCGGCGAATCGGTGCCCGTCCGATAGATCGTCTGCTTGATCGCGACGACGCTCGGGTCCTGCGCGGCCTGCAGCAGCAGCTCGAGCACCGGCTGGAAGCTCTCGTACGGGTGGTGCAGCAGGATGTCGCCGTGGTCGATCGCGTCGAACATCGACGGCGCGTTCGCGATCGCGGACGGAATCGACGGCGCGAACGGCGTGAACTTCAGCTCCGGCAGGTCGACGAGGTCCGGCAGTTGCATCAGCCGCACGAGGTTGACGGGGCCGTTGACGCGATAGCAGTCCTTCTCGGTCAGGCCGCTTTCGTCGAGCAGGCGCCGTACGAGATGCGGCGGCGTGTCCGCCGACACTTCGAGGCGCACCGCGTTGCCGAGATGGCGCGCGGGCAGCTCGCCCTGCAGCGCGACGCGCAGGTTCGTGATTTCGTCTTCGTCGACGAAGAGCTCGCTGTTGCGCGTGATCCGAAACTGATTGCAGCTCTTGACGACGAGCTTCGGAAACAGCTCCCCGACGAAGCGCTGCATCAGCGAACTCAGCAGCACGAAGCCGTGCTGGAAGCCTGACAGCTCCTGCGGCATCCGCACGAGGCGCGGCAGCGCGCGCGGCGCCTGCACGATGCCCATCACCGCCTGGCGGCCGAACGCGTCGCGGCCTTCGAGCTCGACCACGAAGTTCAGGCTCTTGTTGAGCACGCGCGGGAACGGGTGCGCGGGGTCGAGGCCGATCGGCGTGAGGACGGGCAGCAATTCGTCGACGAAGTAGCGGCGCGCCCATTCGATCTGCGCGTCGCCCCACGTCTCGGTGCCGTGAAAATAGATGCCTTCCTGTTCGAGCGCGGGCAGGATCGTTTCGTGCAGCATCGCGTACTGCCGGTGCACGAGCCGCTGCGCACGCTCGACGACGAGGTCGTACACGTGCTGCAGCGACATGCCGTCCGGCGCGAGCGCCCCCGGGTTGTCCCGCATCTGCTCCTGGAGCCCGGCCATCCGAACTTCGAAGAACTCATCGAGATTGCTGCTCGTGATGCAGATGAAGCGCAGGCGTTCGAGCAGCGGGACGTGCGGATCGGCGGCTTGGGCGAGCACGCGCTCGTTGAAGCCCAGGATGCCGAGTTCACGATTCAGAAGCGGGTAGCGGAGGGACATCGGCAGAGAATACGGAAAGTCAGGCGCAGACTCGAAAGGTCGCTCGGAAATTCTCACGGTGCGATGACGTGGTGATGACAGTTTGATGTGGGTCGCCAAATCATACGCCCGAAAATCGGGGATTTCATGAAAGTGCCCTCTAGATACAATGAAAGTGTGTGATACCCGGCCGCCGCCGACACCGGAAGCCGCGCAGCGCTTAAAATGGCGCCTTTGGTCTTTTCGGTACGCGCGGCGTCGCCTGCGCGGCCAGGCGAGAACGGAGCCCCCTCGATGGTTACATCCCCGCATTTACTGGCTGCCGTCGATCTCGGCTCGAACAGCTTCCGGCTCATCGTCGGGCGCGTCGAGGAGACGCCCGCCGGCAGCCAGATCTATCCCGTCGATGCGCTGCGCGAGCCCGTGCGGCTCGCCGCCGGCCTCTCTCGCGACAAGATGCTCGACCGCGCGTCGCAGGAGCGCGGCTGGGAGGCGCTCAAGCGCTTCGGCGAGCGGCTGCGCGATTTTCACCCCGATCACGTGCGCGCGGTGGCGACCAACACGCTGCGGGTCGCGAAGAATGCCGGCGAGTTTCTCGCCGAGGCCGAGGCGTCGCTCGGCTTCCCGATCGAAGTGATCGCGGGCCGCGAGGAGGCGCGCCTCATCTATGCGGGCGCCGCGCACTCGGTGCCGGCGAGCGCCGGCAAGCGGCTCGTCGTCGACATCGGCGGCGGCTCGACCGAGTTCATCATCGGCCAGCATTACACGCCGCTCGTGATGGAAAGCCTCTATATCGGCTGCGTGAGCCACAGCCGCGCGTTTTTCCCCGCCGGCAACGTCGACGAATACACGATGCGGCAGGCCGAGCTTGCTGCGAAGCGCGAGATCCAGATCATCTCCGGCGACTACAAGAAGGCGGGGTGGGATCAGGCGATCGGCTCGTCCGGCACCGCGCGCGCGCTCGCGGAGCTCGTCGAGGCGAACGGATTCAATGACGCGGGCGTGTCGCACGGCATCTCGCGCGGCGGCCTCGAGCGCCTGAAGCGCGCGATCATCAAGGCCGAGAACGTGAACCGCCTGAAGCTCGTCGCGCTGAAGCCCGACCGCGTGCCGGTGCTGGCAGGCGGGCTGTCGATCATGCTCGCGGTGTTCGAGGAACTTGGCATCGACTACGTCGACACGACGGACGGCGCGCTGCGCCTCGGCGTGCTGTACGACCTGCTCGGCCGGACCCAGCATGAGGACATGCGCGCGGTGACGGTCGATGGCTTCATGCGACGCTACGGCGTCGATCGCGCACAGGCGGCGCGCATCGGCGCGCTCGCCGCGCGCTTCTACGACCAGCTCGACGAGCCCGAAGGCGAGGATCGCGAGGAAAGCCGCACCTTCCTCGGCTGGGCGGCCGCGCTGCACGAGATCGGGCTGTCGATTTCGCACAGCGCCTACCACAAGCATTCGGCGTACATCGCGAGCAACGCCGACATGCCGGGCTTCTCGCGCACCGACCAGGCGCGCCTCGCGGCGCTCGTGCTCGGTCACGTGGGCAAGCTCGGCAAGCTGTCGCAGTCGCGCGACGTCGAATGGCCGCTCTTGTTCTGCCTGCGCCTCGCCGCGCTGCTGTGCCGGCGCCGCAACGATGCTGGCCTGCCCGAGATCAACGTCGCACAGATGAAAAAAGGCGGCTACGAAGTGCATCTGCCGAGCGCGTGGGTTCAGCAGAATCCGCTCACCGACTACAGCCTCAGCCAGGAGGCGGCCGAGTGGGAGAAGGTCGGGATTCCGTATCGCGTCGTCTATACGGGGGCGTGATTCGGCTGCGGCGTCGGGCCCGCGTTTGTTGCGGCGGGCGCTGGGCCGCGGGTATTCGTTTGCTGCCGCTCGTGCGGCGTTTTCACGTGCCGCAGCGGATGCGCGTGTCGAGGCTCGGCGTGCGCGCCGCTTTGCGCCGCGCGTGCGAATCGGGCGGGACGGCAGCGCCGGGCGTCGACGCTGCGTTTGCTGCGCGGCATCAGGCGCGGGCCGTGCCGCGAGCGTTCCGCGCATATCGGCGTGCCTACAGCGACGTGCAGACGATCGCCGTCAGAAACGGAAACGCATCCTTGACGACCGCCTGGCTGCCCGCCTCGCGCACCTTCGCTTCCACTGCGCTCTTCGATCCGCGTACGACGACGCCGTAAGCCCAGTCGCCGATCGGCTCGCCGTTGCCGTGCGTGAAGATCGGGTCGTTCGCCTGATAGCCGAGCACGACATAGACCGGAAAGCCGTACGCGGTCAGCGAGCGGTTCGTGCGGAACGCGTTCATCGAGTTCGCTTCGACGTGCATCGGCTGCGAGCGGATCGCGCCGCTCGCGGCGAGCGGCGCGACGAACGCGTGGCCCGTCGACGAGCAGTCGAGCGCGGCGTCGAGCGCTTGCGCATCGGCGAGCGCGGGCGGTGCGCTTGCGAGCGTCGCGATCGGGATCAGGAGTCGGGTGATGAGGCGGAGCGAATCGTTCATGCGATGGTGAATGCCGGATGGGCGGCGGGTTGTCGACGGCCCAAGGCGGGCCGATTGGTCGGAATCGGGCGGGAAAGGCGTGCGGCATCGTGTGCGGCATCGAGGTCGCGGTCCTTTCGATCGGCTTTCTTCTTTCGAGCTTTACGGGTCGGCGCGGGTTGCCGGTGCGGGCGCGCCGGCGCCGTTCGCCCGATGATAGCGAAAACGTTTGGCACGCGCAGGCGGATTGGCGTGTGCGCGCGTTTGTATCGCGACTTGCGCGTTTCGTCGCGTGCGCGTTGGCGACATGCGCGTTGGCGACATGCGCGTTCGCGACATGCGCGTTCGCGATGATCGACTCGAGCGTGGCCGACGATCTATGATTGTCGGCAACACGAAGCCCGAGCGATCGGCCACTGCGGGTTTCGGGACATTGCGCGCGACTGCGTCTATCGAACGATGCCGGGAAGCGCGCGACGCGACTATCCGTTGGAAAAGAATGAATTCATGATGCATCGTGCCGACGCCGCCTCATCCGGCGACATGTGCCGCAGCGCGCTCGTGCGGCGCCGCTACCGCCTTGGCTGGGCATGGTGCGCCGCGGTGACGCTCGTCGACGTTGCGTGGCTGCGCGCGGGCGGCTACGCGCTGCAATGGTCGGGTGTCGCGGCCGCCGCGCGGGCGATCGCCGTGTGCGCGGCGTTCTCGATCGTGTTGAACGGCGTCGCGCGCGTGCCGCGCTACGCGAAGGCCGCGACACGCTTCCGCTATCGCGAGGCCAGCCGCACGCTCGCGTGGCTGGCGCTCCTGGCCGCGTTCGTCGCGGCGGCGGGCATCCTGTCCTATCTCTGCGTGACATTGAAGCCGCCGCTCGTCGACGACGTGCTGATCCGCCTCGACGCGCGTCTCGGCTTCGACTGGCCGGCCGTCTACGACCGTGTCCGCTCGCATCCGGCGCTGGAGCGTGCGCTCGCGTTCGCGTACGACAGCGCGAAGTGGCAATTGATCGGGATTCCGATCTGGCTGGGCCTGACGAGGCGCGACGAAGCGCTGTCGGAGTTCGTCGCGCTCTTCATGCTGACGAGCATGCTGGTGCTCCTGATTTCCGCGCCGTTTCCGGCGGCGAGCGCGTTCCTGCATTTCCGGGTGTCCGATCCGGCCGCATTGTCGAGCGTGAGCGATTTCGTGCGGCTGCGGGACGGGACGCTGCACGCTTTCGACCCCGCGGCGCTGCAGGGCACGGTGTCGCTGCCGTCGTTCCACACGGTGCTCGGCGTGCTGTTCGCGTACGCACTGCGGCGCGTGAGCGTCGCCGCGCCGCTCGCGCTGTTGTTCAACGGCTGGATGATCGCGTCGACGCCGACGCAGGGCGGGCATTATCTGATCGACGTGCTGTCGGGACTGCTCGTCGCATTCGCCGCGATCGTTGCGCACCGATATGCGAGCGGCGAGGGCCTCGGCGTCGACCGCGCGGCGTCCGTTGCGCGCGGGCGGCTTGCGGTTGCCGAGCCGCCGGCCGGTGGCGACATGGCATTCGCACGACGCGACGCGCACGCATCCGGATCGAACGGCGACGCCTGAACTGCACGCGGGCCGCGCGACTCCATTGCTTTTGCCGGATTCGCTTGCTATCACAGATGACAGCGGATGCTCGCATCGAGCGGCGTTCGCTCACCATCGACGAACAACGATAAGGAGGATGCGCATATGGCCAGCCCGGCTGCCCACAAGATCATGATCGTCCGGCACGCGGAGAAACCGACCGGTGACGACGCGCCGTACGGCGTGAACGTGAAGGGCGAGCAGGACGTCGAAGCGCTCACCGTGTTCGGCTGGCAACGCGCGGGTGCGCTCGCGGTGTTGTTCGCGCCGAGCCGCGGTCCGCTGCAGAGCGCTGGGCTCGCGACGCCCGATTGCCTGTTCGCGGCGGCGGTCGCGAAGCATGCGAAGAGCGAGCGGCCGCTCGACACGATCACGCCGCTCGCGCACAAGCTCGGGCTCGCGATCTGCGACACTTACACGAAAGGACAGGAAAAGGCGCTGGCGGAGGCGGCCGTCGCGAGCAAGGGGAGCGTGCTGATCGCGTGGCAGCACGAGGATATTCCGACGATCGCCGATGCGATTCCGCTCGGCAAGGACACGGTGCCGCAGAAATGGCCGGACGATCGCTTCGATCTCGTCTGGGTGTTCGATCTCGATGCGGCGAGCGGGAAGTATCGGTTTAGTCAGGTGCCGCAGCTTTTGTTGAAGGGCGATCGGAATAGCGCGATCGAATGATCGATGGCGTGGGCCTGGCGGGTCGTTTCGTTTTCGATGAAACGAATCGCGGCGTCGCGCTTCGTCTTGCGTAGACGCGAACGTTACCGGTTGGCGCACGAGGGCGCGCTCACGATGTCGTGATTCGATTGTGACGACGCGCGTCGATCGCGCGTGCGCCCGGAATCCGTGCGATTCCGGCAATCCACACGGATAGGGCAGCGTGTCGTTGGAGAAAATGAGAATTGAAGCTAGCGAACATTCTGGCTCATTGGAGCCAATGTCGGAGGCACGAATCCAGAAATGGAAAAGGGGCTACGGCGATCAACCGTAACCCCTTGAATTCCTTGGTCGGAGCGATAGGATTCGAACCTACGACCCTCTGATCCCAAATCAGATGCGCTACCAGGCTGCGCTACGCTCCGAAGAATCATGGATTGTATCGCTCCTATTCAAGCCGGGTCAATCTCCGCGTGCAATGGCGGACGCATGCATGCAGACTGCGCAAGAATGGCGGGGCGCCGCGGCAAAGCGCTCGCCGTGCCGCGACGCCGCGGCATGCGGCTTCAACCCATTCTGGAGGCGTCCTTGTGATGAACCTGATTCTCTGGCGGCATGCCGAAGCCGAAGACTACGCGAGCACCGATCTCGCGCGCCAGTTGACCGCGCGCGGCCGCAAGGACGCGCAGGCCGTCGCGAAATGGTTGCGTGCGCGCATCGAGCGCCACGCGACAGTGCTCGCGAGCCCGGCCGCACGCACAGTGCAGACGGCCGAGGCGCTGACCGACCACTATCGAACTGCGGACGAGCTCGCGCCCGGCTGCGACGTCGGCGACGTGCTCGCCGCGGCCGGCTGGCCGGATGGAATTGCATCGACGGTCGTCGTCGTCGGACATCAGCCGACGCTCGGCTGCGTCGCCGCGCATCTGCTCGCCGGCTCGGACGAGAGCTGGAGCCTCAAGAAGGGCGGTCTGCTGTGGTTTTCGAGTCGCGCGCGCGAAGGCAATGGGCAGACTGTGCTGCGCGCGGCCATCTCGCCCGATCTAGTCTGATTGGCCGCAATCAAACGCTATTTCCTCCTTTCTGCTAAAGTCAAATCGGCGACACGTCACCGAATGGACACCGTTTTGCCACGCAAGCGTCACGGCCGGTTACTACATTGGCGGGCATGTCGTCTCCTTCCTTACGACCAGGAAAGCCTAATGCGAGAACTGCCGACGCCCACGCTCCCATTTGCCTCGCTACCTCTTGACCTGCCGCGCCGCCGTCTACCGCGCGCGTCCGAAACGGTTACCGCTGAGTTCCGCCTGCGCGCCGCCTGGGCGCGTACCGAAGACGAGTTGCGCGAAGCGCAGCGTCTGCGCCACAGCGTGTTCGCCGAGGAAATGGGCGCGCACGTGAGCGGCCCGGCGGGCCTCGATGTCGATTCGTTCGACCCGTACTGCGATCACCTGCTCGTGCGCGATCTCGACACGCTGAAAGTCGTCGGCACCTATCGCGTGCTGCCGCCGCATCAGGCCGCGCGTGTCGGCCGCCTGTACGCGGAGGGCGAGTTTGATCTGTCGCGTCTCACGCACCTGCGCTCGAAGATGGTCGAAGTCGGCCGCTCGTGCGTGCATCGCGACTATCGCAGCGGCGCCGTCATCATGGCGCTCTGGGGTGGCCTGGGCACATACATGCAGCAAAACGGCTACGAGACGATGCTCGGTTGCGCGAGCGTGTCGATGGCCGACGGCGGCCACTATGCGGCGAATCTCTATCAGTCGCTCGGCGACGCGCTGACGGCGCCCGAGTACCGCGCGTTCCCGCACACGCCCCTGCCCGTCGACGAACTGCAGACCGGCGTGAAGGTCGCGCCGCCGCCGCTCATCAAGGGTTATCTGCGGCTCGGCGCGAAGATCTGCGGCGCACCGGCATGGGATCCGGACTTCAATTGCGCGGACTTCCTGACGCTGTTCCGCCTGTCGGACATCAATGCCCGCTATGCGCGTCACTTCCTGAACGACCCGCTGCCGCGCTGACGCTGCCCGGCTCGATGCGAACGACGGCACGGCGAATGTATCGCCGTGCCGTTGTTTTATCGGCGGTTGATCAGGGAGGCGAAACGATGGGCCGCGTTGTGTCGCGGTGTCGCTGTGCGCGCGCTTGACGTGCGATGCGCTGCGACCGCGCGTATTCCGGCGCGCGAACAACGTCTCTCGTGCCCGCCACGAGCGGGCATCAGGTGATTTCGAACTGGCACCGTCCGCGCGCTATGGCGGCGCGCCGCGCGCGCATCCACGTGCGGCGTCGCGTTCGTCGTGCATGAGACGGTGGAAGAGAGGCGGCAGCGTGTCAGTGCTTGCGCCGCCAGTCGAGCAGGTGATGCTCAGCCATCCAGTGATGGATCATGCCTTCGCCGTTGTGCGAGCGCTTGTATTCGCGCGACTCGTACACCGACAAGCTGACGAGCACCAGCAACCCGATACCCAGGCCGATCAGGCCCGCAATCGATTCGGCATCCATGGCAGCCCTCCTTTCACACCGGCATAGCGCCACGTCTACATAGTAGGACATGCCGGCGCGGACACGAAGCCGCGCTTCGGCGTCATCGCACGCCAATTTCCAGTAGACTCGCCGGGCGCGATCCGGCAGAAACGGGGGCGCGATCGTTCATTCACTCCGAGGAAATTCATGACCCGCATCGTCATCGCCGCGCTCGTGGCGGCTGTGCTCGCCGGCTGCGCAAGCGATCCCCGGCAAGGCCGCCGCGGCACGCCGCCGCAAGATCCGCCCGATTATCAAGGTGTGCCGACCGACATGACGCCGCCGTCGATGCTCGGCGAGCCCGGGGCAGGCGGGGAGGCTGCGGCGCCCGCGAAGCAGCCGCAATAAGCGCGTTGTGCGCAGCGTTTGGCGGCGCGCACGCAGCGTGCCTGCGCGCCGCGATGCAGGCGCCGGCGCGGCTCGCCGCTGGGCAGCGCCGAGTCGCACGACACAGGCCGTTTGACGATGCATTCACGTCGCCAAGGCCGCCATTGGCGACTAACGGGTATCGGTCAAGCCTTGCGCCGCGGGCGACGCGAAAAACACGTTAGCCTGTAGTGCGCGCGATCGACGGCGCGTGGCCCGCGACGGCTCGCTCGAGCCCGGGCAGATGGCGCGCGAGCGTCGCGCCGCGGGCGGCCATGAATACGAGCAGCGCGACCCAGAGCCCGTGATTGCCGAACGGACCGACAAGCGCGAACGTCGCTGCAACAAACAGCGCGAACGATGCCGCCATCGCGCGCATCAGCGCTCGTGTATGCGTCGCGCCGATGAACACGCCGTCGAGCATGAAACCCCAGACTGAGATCACCGGCGACAGCGCGGCCCACGGCAGGTAGCGTTCGGCGACGCTGCGAATCGACGGCTGATCGGTGAGTTGCGCGACGATCCAGCTGCCCGCGCCCCAATAGACGAGTGCGAAGCCCAGCGCGCCGATGCCTGCCCAGAAAAACGTCGCGCGCAGCGCTTGCCGGAACGCGTCGCGGTTGCGCGCGCCCGCCGCCGCGCCGACGAGTGCCTCGGCGGCGTGCGCGAAGCCGTCGAGCGCGTACGCCATAAAGGTCTGGAAATTGAGGAGGAGCGCGTTCGCGGCGAGCATCGCATCGCCTTGTCGCGCGCCGAGATGCGCGAACCAGCCGAACGCCGACAGCAGGCACAGCGTGCGCAGGAAGATGTCGCGATTGAGCGCAACGAGGCGCGCGAGCGCCGCGCGATCGAAGAGCTCGATGCGCCTGATCTTCGGCAGGCCGCGCGGGTTCAGCCGGCGAAGCAGCAGCGCGCTGAGCGCGAAGCCCGCGATATCCGCCGTCGCGGTCGCGGCGCCGATGCCCGCGACGCCCCAATCGAAGCGATATACGTAGAGCAGCACCGCGCCGATGTTGACGACGTTGATGAACACCTGGATCGCGAGTGCGACGCGCACGCGCTGCACGCCGAGCAGATAACCGAGCACGACGTAGTTCGCGAGCGCGAACGGCGCGGCCCAGATGCGCGCGTGCGCGTAGTCGAGCGCGGTCGAGCGCACCGCGTCGCTGCCGCCGAGCGCGGCGAACGCAAGGCCTATGAGCGGTGTTTGCAGCGCGAGCACCGCCGCACCGAGTGCGAACGCGAGCAGCAGCGCGCGCAGCACGTTGATGCGGATGCCGGCGAGATCGTTCGCGCCGAACGCCTGCGCGACGAGCCCCGTCGTACCCATCCGCAGGAAGCCGAAGCCCCAGTACACGAAGTTGAAGAAGAGGCCGCCGAGCGCGACGCCGCCGAGATACTGCGGGCCGTCGAGATGGCCGGCGACGGCCGTGTCGACCGCGCCGAGAATCGGCTGCGTGAGATTCGCGGCGATGATCGGCAGCGCGAGGCCGAGCACGCGGCGGTGCCAGCTCGCGGCGGAGCGCGGCTCGGGGTCTTCGTCGGGGTGCGCGGACGCGGAGGGGGCGGACATCGCGGCGTTACGTGCGTTCCTGCACGCACACCCACGGCGACACGACGACCGCCCACAGCTCCGGATTGCGCGTCGCGTAATCGTGCGCGGTTCCGGCCTGCATCCGTTCGACGTGGCCCGCGGACAGCCAGCGTGTGACTTGATCCTTGTCGTCGCCGGCGACCGCTTCGGCGACGCTCACGAGATCGAGATCGCGCGCGACCGACAACAGCTTGCCTTGCGCGAAGAAGCGCTCGAGATCGCACCAGTCGATCTTGGCGGTTTCGCCGAGAAGCTTCAGGTAGAGCGGGCTGTGCTGCGCGTTGGGGGAGGAGGGGGTATTCGGAGACATGGAGTGAGGCAACTGAACTACGGTGAGCGCCACTATAAACCATTCGCGCGGCCGGCGAGACTCGGCCGCTCGGACGAGTTTCGCAGCACGCGGCGGCGTGGGACGATAAGGGCGTACGCGTGCCGATGGATCTGCGTGAGCGGTGTGCGTTGGCGCTATCGCGTTGCTTTTGCGGCCGATTCGATGCGCGTCGCTCGCTTGCGGAGCGAGGCTCGACATGCTGCGCTTGCGCCGCATGCGTTTCGAACATCGGATGCATCACGCATCACGCATCACGCAGCGCACGGCGGATGATCTTGCCCGTCGCGGTCATCGGCAGGCTGTCGACGAATGCGACCGCTCGCGGATATTCGTGCGCGGCGAGCCGGGTCTTCACGTGCGCCTGCAACTCGCATGCAAGCGCGTCGCTTGCTTCATAGCCGGCGTTCAGCACGACGAACGCCTTGACGATCTCGGTGCGGGTCGCGTCCGGCACGCCGACGACGGCCGCCATCCGTACCGCCGCGTGCTTGAGCAGGCAGTCCTCGATCGGGCCCGGACCGATCCGGTAGCCGGCGCTCGTGATCACGTCGTCGTTGCGGCCGACGAAACGGATGAAGCCGTCGGCATCGGCGACGCCTGCGTCGCCCGTCAGCAGATAGTCGCCGGCGAACTTCTCGCACGTTGCATCGGGCTTGTGCCAATACCCGATGAACATCACCGGGTCGGGCGCGCGCACGCCGATGTTGCCCTCGATGCCAGGCGGCAGCGCGTTGCCGGCATCGTCGACGATCGCGACGCGATGTCCGGGCGCCGCCTGGCCGATCGTGCCCGCTCGTGGCTCGAACAGCGCGCTGCACGATGACAGCACGACGTTGCATTCGGTCTGTCCGTAGAACTCGTTGATCGTCACGCCGAACGCGTCACGCCCCCATGCGACCAGTTCGGCGCCGAGCGACTCGCCGCCGCTCGCGACCGACTCGATTGCGAGCGCGTAGCGTTCGCGCGGCTGGGCGACGGCCGCGCGCATCAGCTTCAGCGCGGTCGGCGGCAAGAACGTGTGCGTCACGCCGTGCCGCGCGAGCAGTTCGAACGCGGCCACGCCGTCGAACTTCTCGAAGCGGCGCGCGAGCACCGGCACGCCGTGATGCAGCGACGGCAGCAGCACGTCGAGAAGGCCGCCGATCCACGCCCAGTCGGCGGGCGTCCAGGAGAGGCGCGCACGCGCCGGAAAGAGGTTTTGCGACATCTCGACGCCGGGAAGATGGCCGAGCAGCACCCGGTGCGCGTGCAGCGCGCCCTTCGGCTTGCCCGTCGTGCCGGACGTGTAGATGATGAGCGCCGGATCGTCGGCCGACGTGTCAGCGGGTTCGAACTTGTCCGATTCGGCCGCGAGCGCCGCATCGAACGCGAGCACGCCGGGCTCGGCGAGATCGGGCGCGCCGTCGATGCAGTAGATCGTCGCGAGCGACGGCAGCGACGCGTGCAGCGGCGCGATCTTCTCGTAGCCGGCGCGATCGGTGACGAGCGCGACCGCGCCACTGTCGCCGAGGCGGAATTCGAGCGCGTCCGCGCCGAACAGCGTGAAAAGAGGCACCGCGATCGCGCCGAGCTTGTACGCGGCCAGATGTGCGATCGCCGTTTCCGGGCCTTGCGCGAGCAGGATGCCGATCCGGTCGCCGCGCTTCACGCCTGCGCGCGCGAAGCTGTTCGCGAGGCGATTAGAGGCGCTTCTCAACTGGTCGAACGTGTAGCGCGCGATGACGCCGTCCGCATGCTCGTGAATCAGTGCGACGCGGCCGCTGCCGTCAGCCCATTTGTCGCATGCATCGACACCGATGTTGTAGCGCGCCGGAACGCGCCATTCGAAGCGGTCGACGAGTTCGGCGTAACTGGCGGCGTGGGGCAGCATCGGGCGTCTCCGGTTGTTTTTCGTGCGGCGTTTCGACGCACAGTACACCGAATCGCCGGGCGTACGCGCGGCCATTAGGGGCGATCCTAGAGGGCGCGTTCATGCGCAAACTACAAATGCTGCGTATGATCGTTTCACCAACAATAGATACGACCATGGACCTGTTTCTGATAGCTACGGGGCTCAGTGTGATAGGGATCGGCGCGCTGGTGGCGTTCGCGCGCCGCGTCGATCCGCTTTCCGGCCGTCTGCACGGCCGGCCGCGCAAACGCTGATCGTTTCTTGATCCGATCGCCCGGCTCGCGCCGGAACGCGCACGACGCGCCGCGCCGTGCGCGCCGCTTTGCGCTGCGTCAGCGCGACGGCAGGTAGCGCGACGGATCGATCGAGCGGCCGCCGTAACGCAGCTCGAAATGCAGCGCGACACGGTCGTTGTCGGTGTCGCCCATCTCCGCGATTTTCTGTCCCTGCGCAACCGTCTGGCCTTCCTTCGCGAGCAGCGTGCGGTTGTGTGCGTACGTCGTCAGGAAATCGGCGTTGTGCTTGACGATCAACAGGTTGCCGTAGCCGCGCAGGCCGTTGCCCGCGTAGACGACCGTACCGGCTGCTGCTGCGACGACGGGCGTGCCCGCCGTGTTCGCGATGTCGATGCCCTTCGACTTCGAGCCGTCGAACGAGCGGATCACGTTGCCGGCGGCGGGCCATACGAGCGAGATGCTCGACGCGGGCTTCACGGAGGGCGGCGACGAGGTGGCGGGCGACGACGGCGCCGGGCGGCTCGGGCTGCGCGAGGCGCTTGCCGTGCCCGACGTCGAAGCGGAGCCCGGCGGCGGCGCGACGCGCAGCACCTGGCCGACTTCAATTGCGTCGGGATTCGTGATCTGGTTCCAGCGGACGATGTTCGCGATCGACTGGCGATTCGCGCGCGCGATCTGGGAGAGCGTGTCGCCGCGCTCGACCCGGTAGAAGCCGGGGCCGACGGGCGCCGAGCCGCACGCGGCGAGCAGCGCGGCAAGCGATGCGACGACGAGCCGTCTCGTGGTTTTCTGCAACATTGAACCTCGCAAAGCACCGCCGCGACGGTGCGCGGCAGCGGATACAAAAGCATCTGATTTTAACGGGTTCGGCAGCGGGCTCGTCGTTTCGGGGTATTGGGACGTCGGCGGCGGGTGTTCGGAAGGTTTGGCGGGCGGGCGGGGCGGACCCGCGCGGCAGCCGTTCGAGCAGGCTGCCGCGCTTGGGCGAGCGTGGTGCGCGGCGCTACGCGAGCGGCGTCACGCGGATGCGCAGCGCCGCGGTTTCGGTTGCGCCCGGCGCGACGTGACGCAGGCCGAGGCCGTTGTGGATCGCGTCCGGCAGGCCAAGCCACGGCTCGACGCAATAGCAATCCGATCCCGGCGCTTCGGTCCACGTCGTTACCGCGTACCACGGCACCGAGCCCGAGCGGTTCAGGTCGATCTCGATCGCGTGGCGGCGGCCGGGCATCAGCACGCGCACCGGTTCGGCGGGCACGCCGTCGAGGCAGTGGAAGCAGTCGAGGATGCGCGGATCATCGAGCGTGTAGCGCGGCAGACCGGCTTCGGGCGCGCTGATCGAGCCGTCGTCCAGTTGACGGCGTCGCTGCGTCGGCGGCAGTTCGAGCACCGACGACGCGCGTTCGGCGTGCGGCAACGCGAAATAGAAATGATGGCCCGCATAGTGCGGCAGCGCCGTGTCGCCGAGATTGGTCGTGGTCAGCTCGACGTCGAGCGTGCGCTCGTCGACGAGCCGATAGCGCGCGGCGAAGCGGAATTCGAACGGAAAGCCGGCGCGCGTCCGGTCGCTGCTTTCGAGCGTCAGCGCAACGCCGCGGCCGTCGGCGTCGACTTGCGCATCGAACGGCAGGTCGCGTGCAAAGCCGTGCATCGGCAGTTCGCGGACGACGCCTGCACCGTCGCGCCAGAAGCCGATCCGTCCATCGACGCGGTGGCGGCCGAGAAACGGGAATAGCAGCGGATTGCCGCCGCGGATCTTCGCGGGGAGGGACCAGTCGGCGGATTCCGGCCAGAAGACGACGCTCGCGCCGTCGATGCTCCACGACAGGAGTCTTCCGCCCGCTTGGGGCGCGATGCGCGCGAACGACGCGCCGTCGATGAGTTCGAGGATGTCCTGGTTCTGGAAAGAGGGCATGATGGCAGGCGTCGACGTTCTCTAGAGTAGGGCCGCCAAGGATAGCGGAATCGCCGCGGGCTTGTGTTCGCGGGGCTGTGCGGCGGGTCACGCGCGGACAGCTAAGGGAAATCGCGCATGCGGGAAATCGAGGATGTCAAAAATGGCAAGCTGTAAGGACAATGACGCAAACCGGTCATTCTTAAAGCGCCGGATCTGTACCCAATAAGGAGCGAACATGGATCTGGCAACTGCAATGGCCCTCACGCTGTTCGGCATGTTCACCGGCAGCACCGTGCTGTTCTTCTACAAAGTCGGCCGCTGATTCGCCGCTTTTCGCTCCGAGAGCATTGTTGTAATCTGCTGCGATTCGCTTTCGTTCAAGCTTTCGATCGTATTAAAAGTGTATCTGGCTGTTAGCCAGATGCCCGATTCGCGCCAAACGCCTTGGCGCGGTCATTCTCGCTCGGCATAATCGGGGCGCGGTTTTTTCGGGCGGCGCGGCGATCTGCACGACGCCGTTCCCGTCAGTTCTCCTCGCTTAACCCACTCCGATAAAAGGACCGACGCGTGAGTTTCTGGTTTCTGGTATTTCTGAGCGTCCTGCAGGGCGTCACCGAACTCTTTCCTGTCAGCAGCTTGGGGCACACGCTCCTCGTGCCCGCGCTTGTCGGCATGCACATCGACAAGCATGCGCCGCAATTGCTGCCCTTCCTCGTTGCACTGCACCTCGGCACCGCGTTCGCGCTGCTGTGGTATTTCCGCGAGCGCTGGGTCGCGCTGATCGCCGGCTTCTTCGCGTCGCTGAACGGACGCAAGAACGACGAGGGTCATTTGATGTGGGCGCTCATCATCGGCACGATTCCGACGGGGCTCGTCGGGCTGCTGCTCGAAAAGCGCATTGAGCGGGTGTTCCACGATTTACGTATCGTTGCGATCGCGCTGATCGTCAACGGCATCCTGCTGTGGCTCGGCGACCGCATTCAGCGCGCGCGCGCGCATCGTCCGCCCGAGAAGCTGACGTTCAAGCAGGCGTTTTTCGTCGGCCTCGCGCAGATCGGCGCGCTGATTCCAGGCTTTTCGCGCAGCGGTCTGACGATGATCGCCGGCAACGCGGCGGGGCTCACGGCGGAGAAGGCGGCGGAGTTCTCGTTTCTGCTCGGCACGCCGATCATCTTCGCGGCGGGGCTGCTCGAATTGCCGAAGCTTTTCCACGCGCCGGATCAACTCGCCGACGCGCTGCTGGGCGGCGTGTTGACCGCGATCGCCGCGTATCTGAGCGTGCGGTTCCTGATGCGCTATTTCGAAGGGCGCGGGCGGCTGGCGTCGTTCGGCTTGTACTGCGTGCTCGCGGGCCTTTTCTGCCTCGGCTGGTTCATGTTCAACACGCAGCCGGTTTGATGCGCGATTGGCGTTTCCGATCGCTTCCGGGAGGCGATCGGGTATAATTGCCGGCTCGGTTTTTGCTGGGCTTGCCGTGGGATGCTTGTCATGGCTGACGGAACATTTCGGCAGCCTCCCGCAGCACTGAAATGCGCGGCGCTTGCCGCCATCTTCCTCCTCCTCGACCGCCCTTAGCTCAGTCGGATAGAGCAACGGCCTTCTAAGCCGTAGGTCACACGTTCGAATCGTGTAGGG
The DNA here is from genome assembly GCF_001523835.1 of Burkholderia sp. ABCPW 14. Taxonomy (NCBI): domain Bacteria; kingdom Pseudomonadati; phylum Pseudomonadota; class Betaproteobacteria; order Burkholderiales; family Burkholderiaceae; genus Burkholderia; species Burkholderia sp. ABCPW 14. Next base: position 24,594 of record NZ_LOVS01000202.1, read on the forward strand.
CGGGCCAGAAATTCCTTCCAAATCAATCGCTTATCCACGCGAGCGACTGCGGTAAAGTCGTTCCATTCGCTGTTCAGTGTGAATGGAGTGTGAATGGATTCGGCCACCGATAATCGCGATGAGGTGGCGCGCTCGGGGCTGCTGCTTGTAAACCGGGACGAACTGAAGCACAATACAGACACGGCGCGCCAGCGCCGTGCCCGCATTGCAATCAATTGCATAATAAGGTAAGCGCCGCTAACGTCGTTCTCACCCCGCCTAGGGGTGCGACGAGCAGCACGGTTGCTAGCCGCATGAATGCTCCTTGATTTGCGCTCCTTTCACGGACGCGGGTTGCAATATGAGCCCGCACCGACGTTCGCGGCGTCGAGCGGGCTCTCTCAAATTCAATTCTTGTAAAGATTCCACCTGAATAGACCGTCTCCGGCTCGAGTCCAGTCGGCAGACTTGAACAGCATGTTTCCGATGCTAGTTCCGGGGCGGGTTGATTTCAGGTCGATTCCACGTTTCTTCACTTCCTCAACGGCATCAGCCAACAACAGCATGCCGCCGTTACGTTGAGCCAATTCAATACACATTGAAAAGATCGTGTGTCGAACGTCCTCGACGGAATCACCCAAGTCGAGAAGTCCATCTGCCGTAGGAGGCGGCACAATTTGCGCAGGGTTTGCCGTATCGGCGGACAGTTGCCCTTCGCGACGCCGATGTAGTTGCGTAAGCTGCCCTAATAGAGCCTGCTCTTTCCGCAGCACCATCAGTTGGTGCTCTAGCGCTGCTATCTGCGTCCCTAATGTCACTTCAATGTACTCTGCTGCTTCATCGAGGCGATTCTCAAGAAGAAGACGCATTACATGCTGAGTCGGCGTTGCTTGATCTTCGGGGTGCGGCATAAGGTTCTCCAAGTTCATGCGATTCTGCGCCGGCAATTCTCGATTGTCAATCTGCCATTCACGGTTAATGAATTGGTGCGTGAATTTGGTGTCCGCTTCATTGTTCGGCGAAATGCGTGAATTTGCGGGCCGAAATTTGATGCGCTTAGCGGCCGGCCGCAATGGGTCACAGCCGGCAGTCGAGTGCTGCCAGGTCTCGTGAAGCGCCGCGCTGCCGAGCGCGCGCTGTGCGAGAGGGGGATGTGATGCTGAAGATGCTATGGCCGTACGTGCTCATCGCCACGCTCGCCGCGGCGGCCGGCGCACTCATCGATCATCAGTTCGGTGTCCGACGGCTCTCAGAGGAACAGGCCGCGCGAGCGAACGATGCGCAGCGGCACGCCAACGACTTGAGCGCGATTTCGAGGGTCGCGCTCGATGCAGAACAGCGCGCGATTGCCGCTCACGACACCGCGGCATCGGCGGTGGCCGCCGTCGACGCTCAATTCACGAAGGAGAGAAACGACCATGAGGCCGACAATCGCAACTATCGCGTTGCTCTTGCTGCCGGCACTGAGCGGTTGCACGTCGCCGTCCGCAACTGTTCTGCAACCAGTGCCGACGGCGTGTCCGGGGCTTCCGGCGCCGCCGGCGTGGTCGATGGTGCCCCCGCCTACGCAGACATCGACGCAGCGGTTGCAGAGCGCGTTTTCGCCGTCGCTGGAGACGACCAGAACGAAATCGACAAATTGAAGACGTTGCAGGGATGGGCGTGCGCAATTCGTCCACAGACGCCTGGGTGCTCGAATTGAAATTTATCTGTAAGCTCTGAGACTCATGAAGTGAACAACATTCGAGAACCTGAGACCAATCATGAAAAAAATACCGATCCTATCCGGGCTGGCGCTTTGCCTTGTTGTTGCCGCATGCGGAGGAGGTGACGGCGCGCCGGCGTCGGCCGGGCCTGCGATTCGCCTTGCCTATTCGGGGGCGCCGCTCGTGGCAGCGCAACGCGCCTCTGTACGGGCGGCGGCGCCGACGGGCGCATCGGGCGGGGCCGGCCGCGATGCGGTCGTGGCCGACAATCAGGCAACGATCGATTCGCTGCAAGCGGCATTCAAGGCCCGTGGTGCCGATATCGCGGTGTATCCCGGCACGATCGACGGTACGACACTGCACGAACTGGTGATGTCGGAAAACTCGGGAGTCGCTCCTACCGACGCCGAGCTTCGGGATATCCCCTGGGGCATCCCTACCGAGTGGGTTCTCATCAATTTCAAATTCGCGGATATGGTTACGCGAAACGACGATCCAGTGCAGAGAGCGGCGATCGATCAGTTCGAGCGTGATCTCGACACGTACGTGAAACGAGAATATTTGAAGGGGCGGGTCGTCTATGCAGCTCAACCGCTGGGCCCGTGTGACCACAAAGACGACACAACCAATCCGATCGTGACGCTGTCTGCAATCCTGTCGCAGAACAGGTATGTCAACGCGATCGGTGGCATGCCCGTAACGCCGGAGCAGATGGATTCAACGTGCTTGGTTCCGAACGATGCCGTTCGAAGTGCGTATGTCGCGAAGATTGCTGATCGTCTGTTCGGTGAATATACGACGGCACTCGACACGATCGACAAGTGCAAGCACAGCCCCGCGGCGATTCCCGAGAACGAGCGCGCTGCCCAGTGCTGGGGTATTGCACCCAAAAAGAAGTAGCGAGCCCATTGCCCCGGTCAGTTGATTGATCGGGGCCGCGCGTTGGTTTATTGGAACTTGCCGATTTGTATCGAGATTTGGCCGATATGTGGACCGCTTGTATGGCCGCCACTTACAACGGCCGCATATTCATCGGACTCCCTCTCAAAATTCCAGCTATTTGCTGCGCCCGTTGTCCAAGGATTATCCCAAAGAAATCTTCCAATTTTAGTTCCGAAGCGAAAAATATCGAAATAGCCCTGTGTTCCAGCTGGGGCATCGGAGCGGCCACAGGCTGCGATCGTTACGGGTTTCCCTGAATCGACGTTGGTGCTGCTGATTACATCGACTTTGATTTCAGTATCTTTGTCAGGCGCTTGATAGAATTTTCCATAATCGAGGTGCGCGTTCCTGATGTTAACGGTTTCAACTGATTTTTTTACATCAATGGTTATTTCGATCCATTGCGCGTATGCCATCATCGTCTCCTTTGTGGTGGGGGTTACGGGTTTGTTGCGCGGACAATACGCCGCACTGCAGTCAATATAGGTAGTCTACTGAAAGAGCCATCCTCCGAACTTTCTTAGTCTATGCATATGAGTGAAGGAGGCGTGCTGCAGTTTTGCTATGAACGACATGCTTCGTATCACTAGCAAGAAATACCTTCATCTTGTGACCGATAAACAATAGCTGTATTGGATATAAAGAGCGTCGGTATCGCTTGCGTGATATTGCTGTATTTTGAAAAGAAAATTAACATAGAGTGAGAATGATTGTTGAGCTGGACTGTTAGTATTTCCGATGCGGGCTGGATGGTAATTGAAATGATCGAGCAGCTTGTTTATTTGGGTGTCGATGAAAATTATTAATTAGAGCCGATCTATATATTGGATTAGTCGGTGTATTCGCAATTGCAACTTGCGAAACTGTTATTTTTGCCTGTATATACGTGGCAAGATTTTGTGTGTTTCCCTTGCTCGTCATACAGACGTACCGTTAAGTGAATTTTACTGTCTGTTGGAGTGGCATGTGGCCCAGCTACGATTGTCGCGCCGGCCTTTTTCCCCTTGCTGACATACGCTTGGACGGTATTACATTTGCCTGCAACTCTCTTAGCCTGGCTCTTGCTCATATCGACTCCAGCAGGAGCTTTCCAATTGGAGGAGACATCCAAGTATCCTGCGATGGCTGGCTGAGAAAGTAAAACAATAACGGTTGTTATGCAAATTTGTGGTGCATGTTTCATTATCAAATCCTTAAGGGTGGCGTTGTTTAATTGATTGATGCTGGTCGCGCGTGAACGAGTTGATCGAGTGATTCTCGATATAGATGCGGAATTCGCGCGGGTGCTATTTTAATCTTACTGTGTTTTATTGCCGTGGAAGGCACTGCTAGACGTCGGAGCTGGATTGCTAATTGGGATCGTTGAAACTAAGTGGCGCAGATAGCATCTGCCCAACCTGGCTCAGAGTCGCCATTGGTTGGATCATTCCAATTCGCAAGAACAGTAGTTTTCCTTATTTGGCTGTGACGAGCATGTAATCGCACGAGATGGTGGGCGAGCGGTTTAACGTTGTGCGCTAATGTCGTTATTCGATCATCCTCGCGCGCCGCAGTTCGTCTCGCAGCAAGTGGCGCAGTCTTTGAAACGGCCCGTGCGGACCTCACAGGTCCCCTTTGTCCTCGGTAGAGCGATCGGTGTATTTGTGTCAGTCTTGGATCTTCCATAGTGATTTTCGAAGGGCCACTATCTCAAGGATCAATCGCCGCACCTCGGGGTCGCGCCGTGCGCGCCAGATCGCCCGCAGTTCCTCCTCGGTCGGCGGGACAAAGTCGGGCATCTTCGGTACGCGCTTGATACCCGTGGCAACGAGCGGGGTGACGTTGCGATCGACCTTCGTATCTTCGAGCGCTCGCGCGTCGACCTCCTCTGGTGCGAAGCCGATGTAGCTCACGAACTCGCTGACCGTCAGCGGAAAAAATGTGCTTGTGCGGTCCTCGGTGTCTGGATACGTGTACTCCCAGACGTACGCCCAGTTCGGTTTCATAATACGACAAATACTGTATGGATATACAGTATATTGTGGAGTAATATGCAGCAGTCAAGCGCCGAAAAAGGGGATCGGCAATGTGCACAAACTACCGCGCGCCGGACGAAGATCCGGGCATCAGCGAACTGCGGCTCGGCTTGATCGATCTATGAAAGCGCGCGCCATGGGAGCCGGAGATCTGTTCTGTTTCCATTTACGACTGCGGAACGGGTAGTCACCACAACTACAGCGTCTAAAGAGGAATATGGCGAATGACTCGGGGCGGAATTAGGCTCCTCACTACCCGCAGCACGCGGCGCCTTGTCCTCACCCAGTCCGACGTATGGATTGCGAACAGAGGACTGATAGAATCCATGGCATTTCCTCTGGAGAAATGCAGATGGCAAAATGCACGAATTTCTACGAAGCGTTCAAGGCGAACATGGAGGCGCTCGGGCTACCGGCGCCCGCGAGCCTGTTCGGAACGCTGCAGACCGCCACCGGTACGCTAACGACGATCCTCGGTACGCTGAAGGCGTTGGGGCCCGAGGCGACCGTCGCTGAACTGATCGGAGCCACAACAGGGCTTGAAATGCTCGCCGTCGTGTCGGCGTGCGGCGGCGCGTTTTACGCCGGCGCGGTCGTCGGCAGCCTCATCGTCGCGACCGACGCGTCAATTACGTGCAGCAATAAGGTCGCGGCGACGTCGTTCGTGCGCCGATGGGCAGCGCGGAAGGGCGTTTCGCTGCCGCCGGACGTATACCGCGCCATACAAATGCATCCCGAAGTGCTCCGGCCGGGGCTGGGCGCACGCGCTTTTGCGTTCCGCACGCAGGTCGCAGGGAGAGCCGCCGCATGAACCGGCTGACCGACAGATTGGCGCTGATCGCCTTCGCCATCGTGGTTGCGGCAGTCGCATGGGCGTTGCTCCATTACTCCGGCGAGTGGTTCTTTCCAGTCGCGACGTTGATTGCTCTCGCGCTGCTCGTGATCCAGAACCAAAAGCTCAAAAAGCGCCTCAAGGACCTCGGCGACGACGATGGAAGCCGGAAATAGGGTATAGAGCCGTCCGACGCTTTGTTTGCCTATGAGCCGACTCCCGAAGTGGGGTGCAGCGATCTTGACGAAATCTTGACGAGAGTCGTCGCGAAAGGGCGAAAATTGGCACCAGAAGCGCAGCCGATTAGATGTGGCGATCGCTGCAAGTCATTGATTTGACTGCACTTCCGTTGCTGCCAATTTTCAAACTGCCGTTCTTCTAAGCCGTAGGTCACACGTTCGAATCGTGTAGGGCGGGCCAGAATTCTTCGCTTATTCAGGCGCTTACGCTCCACACGCGTCCGCCCACATCCGACGGATTGCAGGGCCAATCACAATTCACTGTGACTGGAGCGTGACGGGATTCTAATGTTCCGTTCCGCTGATTCGCGAACAAAGTCTGTGCCGCTTTTCGAGGATGGAATCGGCTGACGCGGTCCAGACGAACGGTTTGCAGTTTTCGTTGTAGTGGGAGACGAATTGATCGATACGGTTGATCAGTTGTTTGACCGAGCTGAACGAGCCTCTGCGGATCGCTTTGTCAGTGATCAGCGCAAAGAAGCGCTCGACCTGGTTAAGCCACGAACTATAGGTGGGAATGAAATGCATGTGCCAGCGGGGGCGGGCTGCCAGCCACGCCTTGACCTTCGGATGCTTGTGACTGCCGTAGTTGTCCACGATGCAGTGCACGTCGAGATCGGCCGGGACAGCCTTGTCGATTTCGCGCAGGAACGACAGGAATTCCTGATGTCGATGGCGCGGTTTGCAGGTGGCGAGTACGGCGCCGTTGAGCACGTTCAGTGCGGCAAACAGCGTGGTGGTACCGTGACGAACATAGTCGTGCGTGACGCCTTCGACGTAGCCGAAACCCATCGGCAGCATGGGTTGCGTACGCTCGAGCGCCTGACACTGGCTCTTCTCGTCCACGCACAAGACCAGGGCGTTCTCCGGCGGACTCAGGTACAGGCCGACCACATCGCGCAATTTCTCGATGAAGAATTGATCGGTCGAGAGCTTGAAGCTTTCGCTGCGATGCGGTTGCAGCCCCAGCAGCTTGAAGTAGCGGTGCACACTCGTCGGCGAGATAGAGGTTTCGGCTGCGATCGTGCGCACGCTCCAGTGCGTGGAGCCGTCCGCAGGCTTGGTGTGCAGGGTCTTGTGAATCAGTTGTGCCAGTTGCTCATCGCCGATCGTGCGCGGCTTGCCGGGGCGGACTTCGTCATAGAGTCCGTTGATGCGCTGATCCAGAAATCGGAGACGCCATTTGCCCACCGTAGCGCGCGTGAGGTGCAGGCGCTGCGCGATCGCGCTGTTGGGCTCGCCGTCAGCGGCCGCCAGCACGATGCGCGCCCGCGTGACCAACGCAGCCGAAATCGAGCGAGAACGCGCAATCGACATCAGTTGCGCGCGCTCGTCTTCGCTCAGCACCAGTTCCGCCTTCGGTCGTCCCATCGCCATGCCGACGTCTCCCGTTCCGTTGACGTCAACATGCTACGCGAATATAGCTTAGTTAACAACGGAACAGGACACTAGGCCCGTCAGCTCAATATCTGCTACCTCCCGGCTCAAATTTGATGCGCTTATCTTCGCGACCTTACGCCGCCCGCTCGCGCCTGCGCTCCCCCGTGCGGGCGCGTGCTCGTGCTCGTGCGCGTTCAGAAGGACGCGTGCGCGGGCGAGCGATAGCCCCATTGCAGCCTGCCGGACTGTCTCATCATGGGCGTTGACACGCATCTCGATACGCATGTCGGGGCAGTAATGAGCGAAACAGGAAAGCTTCTTGGCACGCTGTCGGTGTCCGCCGACACGGCGAGATATCTCAAACTGCTGACCTGGGCGAATTCTCTCGGTCATCTGTGTCGGGCTGGCGTTGAAGGGACCGGCACCTATGGCGCAGGCTTGGCCCGCGTACTGCGCGATCACGAGGTTGAGGTGCTCGAGGTCAATCGTCCTGATCGGGCTGCGCGCCGATTGCGCGGAAAATCTGATCCGACCGATGCGGAAAACGCCGCGCGAGCGGTCCTCGCCGGAAAAGCAACGGCGATTCCAAAAGAGCAGTCAACGTCCCGACGGAAAACTTCTTCAACAGCTTGAAGAACGAACGGGTTCACGCCACGCACTACCGGACGCATCGGGACGCGAAGGCCGATCTGTTCGAATACATCGAAGTGTTTTACAACCGCAGTCGTCGTCATTCGTCGCTCGGCTTTGTTTCTCCAGAGCGGTTCCTTCTCGACTGGGTCAAAGCTCGGCAGACCAAGGACGCCGCCGCATAACTCGGGACCGTTGGAAGGCGAAAAATCGAGGGAGCCTCTATTCGAAGCGGTCACTGGTGTCAACAGTACGCTTTCCATGCAATGACCACGAATTCAAAGACGATTGGCAAACGCCGTCAGCTTCCGGTAAGCACCAGGAGCAGATTGGAACGGGCGTAGAATTGACGTCGTTCTTCGCAAATCGCAAGATATGCGTGTCGGATGGAAAGCGTTGTCACGTTCGTGTCGTATTGGCGGGTAGAGAACTATCGGCCGCCTGAGTACCGACTTTGATAAGCTTACCGCGCCGCCTTCTTGAGTGCGGCAAACCGCGCAAGGTTTCGTGAAGCGTGTCAGGAAGTTTGAGGGCGACATTCAATATCAGGAAAAACAGTGGCCAGTAAAGCACACAAGTTCAATTACGTTGCGCTGGTGATCGGTCTGTGCGCAGCCGTCTGGACGCTGATTTCGCTCAGTGACAGGCTGGCTTTCATCAAATCTTCGATTGCAACGCAAGGTACGGTCGTTCAACTGAACTACGGCGAGCGTCACCCAGAGATTTCCTTTGTGACACGAACTGGCGAACACGTATCGTTTCCCGGGAGCTTTGTCTCGGTGGAAGTCGGGGATTCTGTTCCTGTCCGCTATGATCCGACCAAGCCACTTGCAACAGCGAAAATCGACACGTTTACCAACATGTGGCTTGAGACTCTTATATCAGCCGCGTTTACGATTGCGTTCCTGTACGCCGGGTTGACGGGAGAGTCATTCCGACCAAAATATGGATAAGCCATGTGGTTAAAGACACTGAGAGAGAGTCGATGGAGATTCAATACCGGAGCGGGTGGCGGCGGCGGTCTTAACCTGCTTCTCGCCTCGGGTGGCGTCATTGTGCTTAAACCCCCATCTGGTCAACTCGAGCAGTTCGCGTACGCTGGCACGGGTATGGGGGTGTCGGTTCCTATTCTCAAATGGCTCAAGCTAGGTAAGCTTGAGTTGCCTAAGCTCAATGTACATGGTCGCGGCATCTCTGGGGCCGGTGCAACAAAAGGCTTCGACAGCGACGGCGCGGTGTACATGACTGAAGCTTTCCATGGCCAAGAGTTGCAACTCAAGAACTTTGAAGGTGGCGTGATCTACGTTGATTGGTCAGTCGGTTATCTCGCTGGCTGGAGCGGCACGTTTATGCTCGCAGGAATCGATCCGCGTCTGATGAAACTCGCCACGGTCCCATTGGCCGGAGGGATGTTCATGCGGCAGGCAATCATGTCGGCACCGGTTTTTATCAAAACACAGGGTCGAATGGAAGGGCTGACGGATTCCCTCGGCGTCGGGCTCATGTTTGGCCAAATGACGTATCAAGGCGCGGAGCCCATCCCACGACAGGGGCCGATCAGCGAATTGCCGGGCGTGAACTGATCATCGAAAAATCTGATCGGTCGTCGGAGTGCGACAGTTCCTCGTCGTCGCGAATCAACTAGAGTACGGGACGAGTCCCCGGCTGAGCGGGGCAGCGCAGCAACTCCGTACCGCTCAGCGTCGAGCGGAGGACCAATTGCACGTAGCTATTCGTCGGCGCGTAGGGCGCGAAGAGTCGTTCGAGCACCCGTGCGAACAGGCTCAGCGTGACGTCGCGTAGCGCACCCTCGTCCAGAGATACGATGATTTCCACTCCGCGTACGTACGACGGAAATTGGCTGGCTAGCGACATCCATTTGATAGCAGGCTGATAGTCAAGTCCGGTGATTGCGTCGACGCTGCGTTGGGCGACGACGCTCGTGCGCGGCGCGTGCAGCCGAAGAAAATCCTTGAAGGCTTTCAAGCCCATTTGAGTCAGATCAAACGGGTGGAGTGACATGCCGGCCAGGACTCGCCACAAAGAATCATGTCCGCGTGGCAGCTTGCTCGGCAAGGTCGGCCGTGTAAGAAATCGGATCGGGCAGGCCAGCGCGGCACCCTCGTGCAGCAGGTCGCTGTCAGGCGCGCCGATCGGCAAGCGAGAGGGCAAATCTCCGTTGGTTGCCGTGACGTCGACGTCCAATTGCGGGTGCTTCGGATGGGCGGCGTTTCCCTCCAAACCGACCAGTGACAGCCGGAGCGGCGAACAAGATGCACCGACTGCTGCGTGGGGATCTCGCAAGGCTGTCCAGTAGGCGATGGCTGGATCGGCCGGTCGGCTGTGACTAAACGCATGATACGGTAGGACGGTGGTGCGCGCGGTTTGACGGACCATTGGGGCAACCTTGTCCTGATCGGATTGCGTGCGATCCCCTAAATAGACGGCGTTGATCGAATACACGTCGAGGGGGACGCCTGTTTGCAGCGCGACGGGCGTCACAGGGTAGGCCGTGTCGGTGCTCGTCAACTGGATTGGCGTTGCGTCTCGCTTGAACAGATTGACGACCGGGGTGCAGAACAGTTTGAAGGCGGCAGCGTCCAGGCCGTTCATTGCTTGATTTGCGCTCGATTTCTCGGGTATGCCGCGTATCGCGACGTGCAGCGTCAGTAGCCGTGCTTCAGGTGCGCGCGCAGCACATCGCATCCGCTCCAGATCGATGTCGACGAAATCGAATTTCTCCGGGAACGCGAACGATTCGATTAGGTATTGGAACGCAACCGAGGTGTTGGTGGGTTCCTTCGGCAACAACCGATCGTTATCGTTGAAGCCCACGGCCTCAATCGGGACTTTCGACAATGCGTTCCACCGGCCGCTCTGGTCGACCTCGACGAACGCAGCACAGGCGCGTTGCAGTAAAGCGTCGGTCAGCGCGGCGACCAGCGGCCGGTCACCGGACAGGTAAGTGCGAACAAGGTCGGACGGGATCGAGGCATCGAAGGTTTCAGGCGGTGTTGCGCTGGCAAATCCGATCGAGATGATACCGGTGACGTCGGCCGGCAACCGAACCGCCGCAGGGACCACCGTAGCGGGCGCATGGCGTGCCGATTGAATGCGTAGTGGCGACAGCGTAACGTCGTAGACCGTTCGAAATCGGCACGATGCGGCATTGGCATCGAGCGACGTGCCGCGCGCCAACGTGAACGGCGTCGTCAGTTGGTTGAACAATGCGGTCGGATCGAATTGCGCGATCGCGCAAGCGGGTACGGTGCGCAGATACTGTGGGTACAGCACCTCAAGCAACGATTCGGTGAATTCAGGGTAGCTGTTGTTGATGGCGGCGTAAAACCGCGCTTAAACGGCGGCGCAATGCTGAGTAATTTTCTCAAGTACGCAGGGGCCCTCGGGCCCCTTTGACGTGTTGCGACGGCGGTACCGTTCAGAACGGCGGGGCGA